>JAFTCN010000057.1 GCA_017454675.1 Clostridia bacterium | reverse complement strand
TACCATCCGGACGACCACATATATGACGCCGGCGATCGCCGCTATGCCGAAAAGCAGAGCCGCCGCTGCAATAATGATCCCGAGAACAGTATCCCTTTTACCGGATATCTTTTCATTCTCCTGCCGTTGAGACTCTCTGTCCTGAAGATCCCGCAGCCGCGCTTCGCACTCGTCCGACATTTCCTTTGCCTCTTCAATAAAGGTTATGGCCTCCAGTTCTCTGACAGCTTCGCGGTACCCCGCGGCGGTCTTCTTCGCCATCGCCCGCCCGGCGCTCCGGTATATCGCAAAGAACTTCTCCGCGTCATCCGGGTCTATATCCGTCGGCTTGCCGCAGGCGCTGCAAAGCGCAAACTCCGCACCTATCCGGATATTCAGTTTCCCCCCGCATACCGGGCACGTAAATGCTTTCATATTTCACACTTCCCCGTTGATAGTCCTTTGACTTTGTCTCGATTACGTGAGGGCTGCTTTTCGACATATCACTTCAAGGCTTTACACTTGTTTTTCCTATCCGCGACAAGAATTACGATCTCATCCGCGATCTCTTTTGCCTTTTCCGCGTCGTCCGCACCGACTGCGGCGGATAATTCATCCATCTTCGCTGTAATCTTTGCTTCGATCTGGGAAAGAGCGTCGCCCGACATCGGATCGGAATAGCGGACGGCTTCATATACCTTTTTGCATTCCGCTTTTACGGCGTCGCTTTTTGCGCGGGCAAGGATGCTTTCGGTATCGACCGTGAGGTTTTTGATGTAAGAAGTCTGTGCTTTGACTTTTTCATCGATCCCGCTCACCGTATCCGCCGCCCACACCGCTTTTATAACGGCAATGGCGTTGAAGGCGAAGACGGTTATGCATACGACGGCCGCGATCCACGCCGGGCAGTTCGGGATCAGCATAAGCGCCGAACCGGCGACGAGCATGACTATCAGCGCCGACCAGCTGACGGTGATCAGCGGCAGATTGTAAAACATCTTCTTGAGATTGTCTGCCTTGAATGCGAAATAAGCGCATATGAGAGTGCCGACAAACGCTGCCGCAACAAACGCAAACGCGATCCAGAAACGTGCGTCATAATTGATAACAAAGCCGGGAATGACAGGACGGACGAGGAATACTACGGCGCACCATACCGCAAGAAGTATTGCCCATATCAGAGCGTAAAACTTAAAACTCTTTTTCATCGTTCTCCTCCGTTATCCCATTATGTCCGAAAGCAGTTTTGCTTTCATTTGGGCGAATTCTTCTTCTGTGATCAGACCGGATTCCTTCATAACGGCAAGTTTTTCGACTTTTGCCTTGAAAGCAGCCATATCGTCGGCAGGCTGAGCGGCGGTCTG
Organism: Clostridia bacterium; assembly: GCA_017454675.1. Classification (GTDB taxonomy): domain Bacteria; phylum Bacillota; class Clostridia; order Oscillospirales; family CAG-272; genus CAG-390. Next base: position 39,718 of record JAFTCN010000057.1, on the reverse strand, counting down.
TGCGGGAGTGGGCTGCTGCGGCTGAACGGGCGTCTGCTGGGTCTGAGCGGTCCCGCCGATCCCGTCAAAGACGTTTCCTAACTGACCGGCCATTACTCCGGCTGCCTTCAGTCCGACTCCGAGTCCGATTACGTCGCTCATCGCGGAACCGCCGCCTCCGCCGCCTGAGCCCATCTGGCCGAGGCCTTCGGCATACGCTTTCTGTACCTCTGCGGCCACATAGTCCTTTTTCGTTATTCCCTGAGCCTGCATGACCTGGGCTTCCGCAAATCCGGCCTGACGGGTCTTTTCTGCTTCTGCCTGAGCCTCAATGATCTTGCGTTCAGCCTCTCTTTTTGCGATTTCCGTCTGCGTCGTCTGTCTTTCAAGCTCGGTAAGTCTCTCGGCGGCTGTTACCTCGGCCTCGGCCTGCGCACGGGCCGTGCGGACCGTTTTTTCCGCCTTGATCATACGGGTCTGAAGAGAGATCGCGTGAAGTTCGCGCAAACGCTTGAAATTCGGATCATCCTCCGGCAGAACGACGGTCGTAAGATACAGCTGCGGGATGGTGAGACCGTATTCTTCAAATCCGCCGACGATCCTGTCCTTGAGGATCCCGGACAGTTCCTCAAGATGCTCATCCACCTCGAGGATATCAAATTCTCCCGCTTTGATCGCTTTGGTAAGGTTTGATTTCACTGCGGTGGTGATCAGAGGACGGAAAGAATTCTGCAGAGACTTGGTAAAGCCCGGTCCGCGCTCCTCCCAGGAGATGCCGTTCATCGTCCCGACAAGTTTGAGAAGAAGCTTCCGGCCGTCGGAAACACTCAGATTCATTTCGCCGGACGCCCCCAGTTCAAGCGGAATACCGTAATCCGGATCGATATATCTGACCTTTTCGGGAGTTCCCCATCTGATCGCCATCTGTACAGTCTTGTTGATGAAATAGACTTCGCAATGGAACGGAGTCTCTCCCCCGGTTGCACGGTTGAGGATCTTTCCGATCTTCGGAATATTCTGCGTTTCCAGCGTATAACGCCCGGGGTCGAACAGATCCAGCGCCTGACCGTTCATGAAGAAGATCGCCTCCTGCGATTCATGAACGATAAGCTGAGTCATGCTGTTGAAATCCTCACTGGGATGCTTCCAGATAAATGTACTGTTGTCACCCTCGTATTTAAGAATTTCGCATATCTGTGCCATTTGACTGCCTCCTGTTTTCATACGTAATGTTTGTCATGTATCCGCGATCTCGCCGGATACGCCTAATAAACACCATTATACTTAATTAGTATAACATATTAACGCTGAATAGTCAATGGATTTGTCAATGGATTTCGGACCGGAGACGCCGAGACGCTGTAGCCGGAAAGGCCTTCGCTTTCGGTGAAAGACACTCTGACGCCCGGGAACGCCGCGGAGAGTTTCTTTATGTTTATCCTCTTCTGTCCGACGGCCTGCGACATCTTTCCTCTCGGCACGGAGATACGCACGGAGGCGGCATTCCCCGCCAGTTTCCCTGCCGCGGCAAGGCGCTCCAGCGCCTCCCGTTCTCTTCTGAAGAACACCTCGGACATGGCCATCTCGCCGATCGCCGGGTGCGACGCCCCGCCGTATACCTCTTCGGGAGAGGCGAGGTTCTCACTCGCGCACAGCCCGGTGCGTATGACGGCAACTCCTCTCGCGTCAAAGATCTCGATGAGGTCGGCCGCGACCGACGCCGCCTCTTCGTCAGTCACCGGGACGTATTCGCCCCGCTCCGCCATCGCGCGGAGCTCGGTATCCGAGAACACGACCGTCGGGTAGATCCTCGCGGCGTCAGCTCCCATGTCGCAGATCTTCTCGGCCGTTCGGCGTTCATCGTCTGCCGTCGAGCCCGGGAGCCCTATCATCATCTGTCCTACCGTACGAAATCCGTACTCGCGCAGGAGCGCGAAGGCCCTCTCGGAATCGGCCGCGGTGTGCCCCCGCTTCGAGAGCGCGAGCACCCTGTCCGACATGCTCTGCACGCCCAGCTCGACGGTCTCCATGCCGTATTCCTTCAGGATCCGGACGGTCTCCGGGTCTATCGCGTCGGGTCGCGTAGAGCACCGCAGCGACGACACGGGGCAGCCGGGGTCACGAAGGTATCTTTCCGCAGCGTCCAGCAGCCTCACCATGAGCCCGCGGTCGATCGCCGTGAAGGAACCGCCGAAAAAGGCGATCTCCGCCTCTGTCCCTGACGGGACGGTGGAGAGCGCCTCTTCGATCTGGCGGGGAACGTCTCCCTCGTCAAAGAACTGTCTGCCCGAGATCGTCTTCTGATTGCAGAACACGCAGTTGTTCGGACAGCCGAGATGTGGTATGAATATCGGGATGTTGATATGCCGGCTCTTCATTCCGTGACCTTTTCCGTATCCTGTGCCGTACCCTGTCCTCTTACGTTCTCTCCGGACCCGGGCACGCCGGTCAGCACTCCGCAGCGCACGAGAGCCTCGCGAGCGGCCTCCTGCTCCGCGCGGCGCTTCGAGCTGCCGGTGCCTCTGCCGAAGACGTTCGAATCGATCCTCGCCTCGACGGTAAATACCTTCGCGTGGTCGGGACCTTCCTCGCCGACTGTCACGTATTCGAGCTTCTCGCCCTTTGAATCCGACTGAACGGTCTCCTGAAGGAGGGTCTTGTAGTCGATGAACCGCGCCTCGGGCTCGTCGAGCAGCGACTTCAGCCTGCGAATGAGCGGCTCGCGGATATAAGACGTGACCGCGGCCTTCCCCGGCTCTCCGCCTCCCGCGTCAAGATAGACGGCCGCGATGAGCGCCTCGTAGGCGTCGCAGAGCAGCGATTTGCGGTGTCTGCCGCCGTTTTTGTCCTCGCCCCTGCCGAGCTTCAGATAATCGCCGAGGCGGATCTCCTCCGCGAAATCGGACAGGGCGTCCTCGCATACGAGGTCGGCGCGGCAGCGCGTCAGATACCCCTCGGGGAAGTCGGGAAATTCGGAATACAGGTATTCGCTGACGATCACCGACAGCACCGAGTCGCCGAGAAATTCGAGCCTTTCGTTGCACGGCGTGACCTTTTTTCCGCCATGCTCGTAGCTGTACGACGAATGTGTCAGCGCCTCCGCGGCGAGCCTCCGGTCGGAAAAACAGTATCCCGTCAGCTTCTCGATCCCGTCGATGCTCCCGCCGAACACGTCCTCGCGGCCTGATCCTTCAGAAGCGCACCTGCGGTCCCGCGCGTCGCGCTTTTCCTTTGCGAGGCCGGCGTCTGTTTCAGTTTCTCTGTTGATCCGGGTCATTTTGAGGTCTCTTTTTCTCTTACTGCCGCTTCCGTCCCGTCACGCGCCGCCGGTCCCGCGGCGGCGGTATCCTTCGGGGAGTCGGGTCTCGACGGAGCGAACATCTTGATCTCCTTGGCGATATTGACTATCGTCCCCGACTGGGCGTAGGCGATCGCCTGCCTTACGGCGTTCTTCACCGCTTTGGCGTCGGACGAGCCGTGAGCCTTGATCACAGGCTTCGATATGCCGAGCAGCGGCGCGCCGCCGTGTTCCCTGGCGTCGAACCGCCGCTTGAGAGCGGCGGTGCCGTCCGAGACCAGAAGTCCCGAGAGCTTGCCGCGCAGGTTCGAATAAAACAGGTCTTTCATCGAGGTCAGCATGAGCCTGCCCAGCCCCTCGAACGACTTGAGCAGGATGTTTCCGGTGAACCCGTCGGTGACGAGGACGTCGCAGGCGTTCTGCGGTATCTTGTCGGCCTCGACGTTCCCGACGAAATTGATCCCGGGCAGTTCCTTCAGCCTCGCGTAAGTCGCCACCTGGAGCTCGGTTCCCTTGCACTCCTCGACGCCGTTGTTGAGCAGTCCGACGCGCGGCGACTGCAGCCCGTACAGGCTCTGCATGTAGATGCTGCCCATAACGGCGAACTGTTCGAGGTATTCCTCTGTCACGACGGTATTCGCGCCAGAATCGACGAGCAGCACAGGCGGATCGGTCGGCAGGATGCCGCCGATCGCCGGGCGCCTCACGCCCTTTATCTTGCGCACGATGAGCGTCGCGCCGGTGAAGAGCGCTCCGGTGTTCCCGGTGCTGACGACGGCGTCGCCCCTGCCTTCCGCGAGCAGCTCGAGAGATTTCGTCATGCTCGAGTTTTTCTTTGTGCGGATGACGGTCAGCGGGTCGTCGTTCATGTTCACCGTCTCGGGAGCGTGTACGATATCGAAATGCGAAAGATCCATCCCGTCGGCCGCCGCGATCTGTCCGATCGCCTGCCGGTCACCGACGAGAATGAAGCTGGCATTGTATTCCGCGGATGCGGCGTAAGCCCCGCGCACCGCCTCGAGCGGAGCGCGGTCGCCGCCCATACAGTCGACGATCACTCTCATTTTTCCGATAAGGGGCCCTGAAACCCCGAATTCCGCCGCCAGCCTGCCTGTCTCGGCCAGAGACCTCTCGGCGTAAGCGGCGTATTTTGCGTTTTTTCCGCCCTTTACCCTCGCGGGCAGAGGGGCGATTATTCCGAAATTCGCGTTCATCGGGTCGAATCTTCCAGATATCAGCCCGTGCGAGACATAATGCGCCATCGCTCCGAGCATCGTCTCCGGAGGAAATATGACCTTCGGAAGTCCGAGCGCGGCCCTTGCCGCCGACAGCCCGGCCACAAGTCCCGAACCGGCCGATTCGACATACCCCTCGACCCCGGTCATCTGGCCGGCGAAATAGATCTCCGGTCTCGACTTCAGCGAATAGTCGGAGTCAAGGAGGCCGGGCGAATCGAGATATGTATTGCGGTGCATAACTCCGTAGCGCAGAAATTCGGCGTTCTCAAGGCCGGGTATCATCCGGAAGACCTCTTTCTGCTCGGAGAAGGTTAAGTGGGTCTGGAAGCCCACCAGGTTGAACATCGTTCCGTCGGCATCCTCTCTTCTGAGCTGGACGACGGCGTAGAAGCTCTTCCCGGGGAAGCGCGGGTCGGCGATCCCGACCGGCTTGAGCGGACCGAAGCGGAGGGTGTCGTAGCCCCGCTCGGCCATCACTTCGACCGGCATGCAGCCCTCGAAGACCTGCAGGTCCTTCTGCGCTTCGGAGTCGAAAGTGTGGAGCTCGGCCGTCTTTGCCGACTTCAGGCGGCTGTAGAAGGCGTCGTACTGTTCCTTCGTCATCGGGCAGTTGAGGTAGTCGGCATCTCCCCTGCCGTATCTCGAGGCGTAGAAAGCGACGCCGTAGTCGACGGTCCTGCCGTCGACGATCGGAGCGGCGGCGTCGAAGAAATGCAGCCCGGAGCAGCCGAGCTCCTTACTGATGTAACCGGCGAATCTCTCAGACGTCAGAGGCCCTGTGGCGATGACGGTGATCCCGGGCGGGACCTCGCACACCTCGCCTTCGATGACGCTGATGTTAGGGTCGGATCTGACTGCCGCCGTGACGGTCCCCGAGAAGAGGTTCCGGTCGACAGCCAGCGCCGAGCCGGCGGGGACGCGGGAGGCGTCGGCCGCTTTCATAACGGCCGACCCCAGCCTGCGCATCTCCGCCTTGAGCAGACCGACGGCGTTCGTGAGGCTGTCGGAGCGCAGCGAGTTGGAGCAGACGAGTTCGGCGAAAAGGCTGCTCTTGTGAGCCGGCGTGAACTTTTCCGGCTTCATCTCGTAAAGGTCTACCGCCACGCCGCACCTTGAGGCGGCAAGCGCCGCTTCGCAGCCGGCAAGTCCGGCTCCGATGACGCTGATCTTCGGCCGCGCGGCTTCGTTAGAATTGCTGTCCATAAGACTTCGGATCATTGCCGTGTCCGTCCGGCTCCGCGCCGGGGCGGGGCTCAGTTGCTGCCGCCGGTCTCAGCCGGCTTTTCTTCCGTTTCCTCGGGATCGGGCTTGAAATAGCCGCACTCTTTGTTGCCGCACCGGATACCGCCCTTCTTGCCCTTTTTCCTGAAGAGCATGCCGCCGCATTCGGGGCAGCGGTCGGAGAGCGGCATATCCCAGCTCGAGAAATCGCAGTTGGGATAGTGCTCGCAGCTGTAGAAGACGATACCTCTGCGGCCGTGTCTTATGAGGATCCTGCCTCCGCACTTGGGGCAGGGAGTGTCTATCGCCTCTTCCAGATTCATTGAGAATCTGCAGTTAGGATAGTTGATGCAGGCGAGGAATGGACCGTAGGGGCCGTTCCTCTTTACCATCTCGCCGCCGCAGACCTCGCACTTGATCCCGGCGTATTCGAGCGGCTTTGCGGGCTCGGCCGCCGGCTTTTTATCGTGCTGTCCGTCTTCGGGGATGAGAGACTTTGTGTTGCGGCATCTGGGGTAGTTGGGGCACGCGGCGAAGCGAACGTTAGACCGGCTGGTCTTGATGACCATCCTCGCTCCGCACTTTTCGCAGATCATGTCGGTCTCCTCGAGCGTGCTCTCCTTCCTCTGGCTCTGCTTGAGAGACGCAGCGGAGAGTTCGGTCTCGAATCCGCTCCAGAACTCATCGAGAAGAGCGTCCATCGAGGCGGTCCCGTTTTCGATGCCGTCGAGCCTCTCTTCGAGGGCGGCGGTGAAGCCGTAATCGACGATATCGGGGAAATCCTCCTTCATGAGGGCGGTAGTCGAGATGCCGAGTTCTGTCGGCACGAGGCTCTTGCCTTCGCGCCTGACGTACTTTCTGCCAACGATGGTGGTTATCGTCGGCGTGATGGTGCTCGGACGCCCTATCCCCTTTTCCTCGAGCGTGCGGATGAGCGACGCCTCGGTATATCTCGCCGGGGGCTCTGTGAAGTGCTGCAGAGCCGTGATGCTCTGGACTCCGAGAGTGTCGCCCGGCTTCATCTCGGGCAGTGCGAGGTTCTTGATGAACGATGTCCCGTCTTCGTCTTCGGTATCGACCGCCGTCTGTCCGTCGCTCCCGTCGGGCGCGGCTTCGGAGGAAGCTCCTCCGACGGCCGTGAAGCCCTTGAAGATGACGCTGTATCCGCCGGTCCTGAACACGTGTCCGTCCGCCTCGAACTCGACGCTGAGCGTATCGAGCTTCGCGGAGGCCATCTGGCTGGCGGTGAAACGCTCCCAGATCAGCCGGTAGAGCTTGAACTGGTCGGGTGTGAGGTACTTTTTGGCCAGATCCGGCTCGAGCCATATGTCAGACGGTCTGATCGCCTCGTGCGCGTCCTGCGCGCCGGCCTTCGTCCTGTATGTCCTGGGCGTCGGAGTGTTGTACTCCTCGCCGTATTTGTCGAGAATGAAGTCCCTGGCGTTGTCGCGGGCCTCGTCGGAGACTCTGAGCGAGTCGGTCCTCATGTAGGTGATAAGCCCCTGCGTCCCGCCGAGGGTCGGGCCGAGATTTATGCCCTCGTAAAGCTCCTGGGCGACCGCCATGATCTTTTCGGAACGGAATCCGAGGCGGCGCGAAGCCTCCTGCTGCATGGTGGAAGTCGTGAAGGGCGGCAGCGGGTTCCTGTCCCTGACGCCGTGCTTCACGTCGCGAACCTTCATCATTCCGCCTTCCACCGAAGCCGCTATCTTCTTGGCCGAGACTCCGTCGGGGAGCTTCGGGGAGGGGATCAGCTGTCCGTCCGCGCCGGCCTCGCCGACGTACCTGACGGGGAAATCGATGTCGCCCTGCTCGAGCCTGGCAGTTACGGTCCAGTATTCCTCGGGCCTGAACCCGGCTATCTCGTTCTCGCGTTCCACGATCAGTCTCGTCGCGACCGACTGCACTCTGCCGGCCGAAAGGCCGTTCTGGAGCCTGTGCCAGAGCAGCGGGCTGAGTTTGTATCCGACGATCCTGTCGAGTATCCGTCTGCACTGCTGGGCGTTGACGAGATTCATGTCGATGGCTCTCGGTTCGCTGACGGCCGACCTTATCACGCCCTTGGTCAGTTCGTTGAAGGTGACTCTCAGCGCTTTGTCGGGTTCGATGCCCAGCACATTGGCGAGATGCCACGAGATCGCCTCGCCCTCGCGGTCGGGGTCGGTCGCGAGGTAGACCTTCGACGCGTTTTTCGCCTCGAGCTTGAGGCCGCGGATGACGTCTCCCTTCCCGCGGATATTGATGTAGTGGGGGGCAAATCCGTTTTCGATGTCGATGCCGAACTGACTCTTCGGCAGATCGCGGACGTGTCCCTTGGATGCGATGACCTTATACCCCGGGCCGAGACTCTCCTGAACGGTATGGGCCTTTGTGGGGGATTCGATGATAACCAGTTTTTTTGCCATTTATAATGCGTTTCCTTTCGAACTGTCTTTATGGTCCGCGTCCGCGCGGACCGCCCCGCGCCGCCGGTTCGGCGGCGCGGGGAAGCCGGTATTGCGCCGCGGCGGCTTACGAGGCAGCACCGCCGTCCGCGGGATCCTTCAGGATCCCCCGGTGCGGCGGATATACATCCCGCCGGGGATCCCGGTGATATAACCTGAGATCTCGAGCATCGACAGGAGCTTCATTGCCCTGCCCGCGGTATAGCCGAGTCCGGAAAAACTGTCCGGACTCACCGGCTCGTCCCTCGGGACGACGCTCCAGAAGTCGCGGAGCTCTCCCTCGGGCGGCTGTATCTCTTTCCGCGGCATTCCGGCGCCGGTCGCCGCTCCTCCCGCTCTTTCGCGGTGTGCGGGAGCCGCGGCCGGTCCCGGGACTCCGTCCCCGCCGGCGTCGCGCGGCATTCTCACCCCGCACTCCTCCAGCACTTCGGGCCTGGCATCTGAATAGAGAGTAGCTCTCGCGAAGGCGTCGGCGTCGACGGCTCCCGGCAGTGCGTCCGAATAGCGTGACAGGATATCCTCCGCGCCGAGCAGGATGCCCGCGCCGCGCCGCAGCAGCAGCGACGGTCCCGCCGAGAGCGGGTCGTCGATCCTGCCGGGCAGGGCGAAGACTTCCCTTCCCTGGTTCGACGCTATGTCCGCGGTGAGCATCGCGCCGCTCTTCTCCGCCGCCTCGATGACGGCGGTGCAGTGAGAGAGGCCGCTTATCAGCCGGTTTCTCACCGGAAAGTGCGATGCGACCGGCGGAGACCCCGGAGGGAACTCGCTTATGACCGCGCCGCTGCCAGCTATCATCTCCGCCAGCTTTTCGTGTTCGCGGGGATATACGATGTCAGGTCCGCAGCCGGTCACTGCGAGCGTAAGTCCGTCGGCGGCAAGCGCCGCGGCTGCCGCGGTTCCGTCGATCCCGCGGGCCATCCCGCTAACGATGACGGCTCCGGCGGAGGCCGCCTCGTAGGCTATCCTGTACGCCGATCTCATGCCGTATGCGCTCATGTTCCGGGTGCCGACTATCGCCACCCTGAGTTTTTTTTCGATCTCCGGAAATGACAGCGTCCCCCTGCGGTAGAGCAGATACGGCGGATTGTTTATGCCGCATATCCACGAGGGGTAGCCTTCGCTCCCGAATACATCGGTCTCGATACCGTTTTTTTCGCAGAAGCGGGCTATCCTGTCCGCTTCCGACAGATCCTTGTCGTCCAGCCTGCGGCGGAGGCTGTCGGAGATCCCGGGCGTGTCTGACCACGCTCCGGGAGCTTCCCCGTATATGCCGCATGCGTCGGAATGGTCGTCAAACAGTCCCCCGAAGGCTCCGCCCGGCCCTATCGCCAGCGACAGCCAGATGTCGTAGACCGTTTTTCCCTTTCCGTTTACCATCAGCACCTCTTTCTTTCATACATGATGACGGAGGCGGCGACGGCGGCATTCAGTGACTCGATCCCCGGGCCGCGCTCCATGGGTATGAAGACCTTCCGGTCGCAGGCTGCAATCACTGCGCCGGAAAGTCCGTGGCCTTCGTTTCCGATCACGAATATATCGCTGTTCCGCACGCCCGCATCCTGCAGCGGGACGGCATCAGATGAAAGTGTCGTGCCGAGTATCCGTCTTCCGGCCGCGGCCAGCCGCCGCAGCGCCGACGGAAGGTCGGCGGTGATGACTATCCTCCGGGAAAAGACCGCTCCCATCGCGGCTCTGAGCACGCGAGGGTTGTAGATGTCGGCGCAGTCGCCCGACAGCAGCAGCGCTTCGGTCCCGAAGGCTGCCGCGGATCTGATCACGGTCCCGAGGTTCCCGGGATCTCGGACCGATTCGAGCGCCAGTATCCCCGGAACACCGGAGAGAGCCTGCGCGGCCTCATCCCCGCCGTCCGCCCTTATGTGGAGCGACGACGGATATTCGGCGACCGAGATAATCCCCTCCGGAGACTTTTCGGGAGACAGCTTCGCGAAGACTTCGCCGGAGAGCAGATACAGAGCTGCTCCGGGGGCCTTCGAGCCCGCCTCGGACAGCATGGCGTCGGCGCCCGCGGCATCGGCCGAGACCAGTACACAGCGCAGAGCGATGCCGCAGGCCGCGGCCTCTCTGAAGAGCTTTATCCCGTCGAACCGGAAAAGCCGCTCGGAATCGCGGTATTTCTTCTCCGCGAGCGAACCGATCCTGATTATCAGGCGGTTGGACTTCGAGGTAATGACTGCCGGTCGGTCCATGATACGGTAAATTCCCCTTGCTTAATTACGCACATGAGGCTGCGCATTTAAACGCAGCCCCATATATTCCGGCGCTCAGAGCGCCGCCTTTGCCTTATCGCAAAGCTCCTTGAAAGCGTCCTTGTCGGATACGGCGATCTCCGCGAGCATCTTGCGGTTGAGATCGATCCCCGCCAGCTTGAGGCCGTGCACGAAAGTGGAATAATTCATTCCGTTTACCTTGGTCTGTGCGGAGATACGCGCGATCCACAGCGAACGGAAATCGCGCTTTTTGAGCTTGCGTCCGATATATGCATAGTTCCCGCTCTTCATCACGGCCTGCTTGGCCATGCGGAAGTGCTTGCTTTTCGCACCGTAGTAGCCTTTAGCGGCCTTCAGTACTCTTTTTCTTCTCTTGCGCGTTGCGACTGCGCCCTTTACTCTTGCCATTTCTGATTCCTCCAAACTCCCTGGTCCGCCGCCGGTGTCTCATCCGCGTATGCGGTCACGGACGGCCTGCGGCCGGGATTTCTCTCTTTCTTTCTCTGCTGTTGTTTCCGTCTGTGTTCCGGTCCCGGTTCGCGGATCATTTGCCGATGAGGCGCTTGATGTTGGAAGCGACCTTGCCCTCGACGTAGTCAGCGGAGCGGAGATGTCTCTTGCGCTTCTGATCCTTGATGCCCAGCTTGTGGCGGTGATGCGAGTGATTCATTTTAACCATGCCGCCCGCGGTTACTCTGAAGCGCTTGGCAGAGGCTCTGTGTGTTTTGATTTTGCCCATTTTTGATGGCCAGCCTTTCTTTTGTTGATTCGGGAAAAAGACTCCCGTGAAACCCGCCGGTCGGTACGGCGGATAACACAAATGCTGCCGGGCGCGCCGATCCCCCGTCCGGGGGAAAACGCGGACGGCCTTATGTAAAAATGTTGTGTTTCGTTTTTGAAGCGCGGAAAAAAGCCTTATTTTCCGTCTGCGGCAGTTTCCTCCGCAGCGCCTCCGGCGGTTTCGTCCCCGCTGACGGCGGGAGATGCGACTCCCTTTTCGGGAGCTATTGCGTCCTTGTCCCTGCTCCTGTCTTTGCCTGCGGCTTTCGGCGCCTTGTCCCTGTCGCGGACGGGAGCTACGATCATTGTCATGAGCCTTCCGTCGAGCACGGGCGGCTTTTCGACCGTCCCCGCCTCGGACACGGCGTCCCTGAATTTTTCGATCGTGTCGCGGCCGAGCTGCTGATGGCTCATCTCGCGGCCTCTGAATCGCAGGACGACCTTGACCTTGTTCCCTTCTCCGAGGAATCTCAGCGCATGCCTGACCTTGGTCTCGAAGTCATGCGTGTCGATCCTGCACGAGAGCTGGACTTCCTTTATCTCGATGATGTTCTGCTTTTTCTTTGCCTCTTTTTCGCGCTTGTCCTGCTCGAAGCGGTAGCGTCCGTAATCGGCGATCCTGCAGACCGGAGGCTGTGCGCCCGGAGAGATCATTATGAGATCCAGACCGGCGTTATAGGCCATGCGCAGCGCGCTCTCGGGGCTCATTATCCCCACCTGCGAGCCGTCCTGCTTGATCACTCTGACTTCCTTGCATTTGATCTGTTCGTTTACGAGAATGTCTTTGGTTGCTATTGTCGTTCACCTCCCGGGTGCGCAGCGTCCCTGTGCCTTGCGGCGGAACGCAAAATAAAAACACGGATACTCTCCGTGCGTCAAACCGGCTTTTCCTGCCGGGAATATACGACTCCGGCTCGCGGTGCGGCCGGGTGAGAACGGAGAGTTCTTCTTGATTCCGCAATATTATAGCACAACATCTTCCGCATGTCAACAGCTTCAGGAAAAAAAAACCATTTTCGTCTGTTTGCACGAAAAAAAACTTCAATTTTGTCCATTTTTCCGGTTTACAAACTTCGCGGATAGTTGTATAATATTAAAGCTGACGCGGCAAGAGCCGCGAAGGTCTCGAATGCACAACGGTCACCTGGTTCCGCGGAATATCAAGCTAATGATATCAACGCGCGGGGACAGGTCACCGTTGCTGCTTTTTTTGCTCACGGCCGGGATGATCCCGGCCGTTTTGCTTATCGGCCAGCTCATCGGCCAGCTCAGGCGGCGGAAGACCGACGCCTTTCCCGGGAAAAGAACACGTCTGACGCGGTCAGGTCTTCGCGTTACCGCAAAGCGGAGGCCCCCGGAAAGATCCGGAGGCCTTCGGAGAAGATGTTACTGATACACGATATCGTAGAAAAGCTCGTTTATCCTCGCTCCGCCGGTGTTGAAGTTGATGTAGTACCTGCCTTCCCAGTTCATCAGCGACTCGGATTCGGTGCGGGTCGCGAGATGAACGGTGCGGAAATACCCGGTGTCCCACTTGTACACGGAGATGATGTTGTCCTTCGTCTTCGTGCCGTCGCCGCTGAGCGGGAGGTAGATGAATTCGTCGTCGCAGTCCATTCCCTGCCCGACGTAGTCGGTTTCGCTGTGGATCGGGAGCGCCGACTTAACTTTGAATTCAGCGTCGGTGATGTTGAGCACGCCGCCGGCCGCGATCACGAATACGTCCTTCGACGCGAGATACGCGATCGCGTACGCCGTCCCCGGAAGGCCTGTCGCCTCGACTGTCTCCTTCAGTTCGAGGGTGTCGGGATCGACGACAGCCAGCTTTTTGCCGTCCATCGTCGCGACGACCAGCCGTCTTCTCGTGCTGTCATAGGCGATGTCGTTGCCGTGGTGCAGCGGAAGTGATGCGCTGACCTTGCGGTCGCTTTTGTCATCGACGGCCGTCCGCACTATGACGTCGGTCTGCAGGCCGCTTTCATCCTTGTTGAGCAGACAGTTGTAGAAATATCTGCCGTCGGTCGCCGCGCCCTGTCCGGTGCGGAAGGCTCCGCTCGTGGGTATGCTCCAGGCAGCTCCGGTCGACGCCATTACGGTGTACGACGAATTGAGGACTTTGCTGCGCGTCATCTCGCCGTCTGTCCTGTAGATCCGCTCGGTCCCGACCGGTATCGAGAAACTGCCGGTCACTGCGAACTCTTTGTTGTAGATGACCTGGTTCTCGAAGGAGTAGAGCGCGAGCGCGGTGAGGCTGTCGCTGACGCCCGCGATGACTATTTTGTTTTCGTATACGCGGAAACCGTATTCGTTCTCGCCGAGGCCCCCGATGAAATCCCTCGTGTCAGCTCTGTCGCAGCTGCCGACGGTGATCTCGTGAAGCCCGCCCTCGGGAGCGGCGGTCGGCGCCCGCCAGTCTGTACCGATGCCTATATCGGCCCCGGTGACCCTGTTCAGGCGCTTGCGCAGCGCGACGGACCCCTCGGTCACCGCGCCTCCGGCCTCGTCGGCCCTTATCACCTTAAAGTCTGTTTTTCCGTCCTTTACGACCTCGAGCATCTGCGGAGCCGGTTCTGTCGCCGGAACTTCCGAAGTCTGCGTAGCATCCGTAGGCTCCGGCACGCCGCCCGAGCACGAGAAGAGCATCATAGCGGCCAGCAGCACCGAAACTGCCGCGGAGGCCGAGGACATCCGTTTGCCCCTGTTCACGACTGTTTTACGTCCTTCAGGGCCTCGAGCATGACGTCGGGGTGGTTCGTGATTATCGCGTCGACGCCGAGCTTCGCGAACATCTTCGCGCGCTCCGGGTCCTCGATGTCCCACGGATGCACCCTGATGCCGAGCTCGTGGCACCTGTCGACGTAGCCCTCGTAGAGAAGGATCTGCGGCGAGCGGGGATGGACGGCCTTCGCGGGTATGTTCGCGGCGTAGTCCCACGGCTTTATCATGTTGAAGCTGTAGAGCGGCGCGACAAACGCCGACGGATCGACGCGGAGCATCCTTGCGAGCTGCTCGTGGTCGAACGAGGAGTAGATCACTCCTTCATCCATGCGGTGTGCCCTGACGCACTCGAAGAGCGCGGCCGGCATGAGAGGGTCGGCCGACTTGATCTCTATGTTGAGCAGCATTCCGGTTCGGCGGCAGAGATCAAGCAGATCGTCGAGCCGCGGGATGCGGGTCTTTTTGAATTCGGCGCCTGTCTTGATACCGGCATCGAAGACGCTCAGCTCCTCGGCCGTGTAGTCGGTGATCAGGCCCTGCCCGTTCGTCGTACGGTCGAGTTTGGCGTCGTGGAGTATCATTATCTTTCCGTCTTTCGAGAAATGGACGTCGGTCTCGACTCCGTCGGCATGCATCTGCGCCGCGAGTTCGAACGACGGCATCGTGTTCTCGGGTGCATAGGCACCGGGCATCCCGGAGAGAGCGCCGCAGGCGCCTCTGTGTCCGAGTATGAGTGTTCTTTCGGTAAGTGTCGGCATTTTAATCCTCTTCCTCCGTTTTTTTATCGTTCCCGGCGGCCGACAGCCTGTCGACCTCCGCGCTGAGCTTTTCTATCTTTGCCTCGAGTTCGGCCATCTGCTGAGCGACGGGATCGGGATCGTGCAGATGGTCGAGTTCGCTGTCGATGACCTTCTCCGCTCCTTCTCCGACTCTGACGCCGCGGCGCCGGACTACCTTCGCGGGAATTCCGACGGCCGTGCTGCAGTCGGGTATCTCCTTGAGCACGACGGCCCCCGCCGCGATCTTTACGTTGTCGCCGATCTTTATAGGCCCCAGGACCTTGGCGCCGGCTCCGACCATGACGTTGTCTCCGAGGGTGGGGTGACGCTTTCCGACGTCCTTCCCGGTGCCGCCCAGCGTGACGCCCTGGTAGAGCGTGCAGTTGTCGCCGATGACGGTCGTCTCTCCTATGACCACGCCCATTCCGTGGTCGATGAACAGCCCGTTGCCGATCTCGGCCCCGGGGTGGATCTCGATGCCGGTGAAGAAGCGGGCGGCCTGGCTCACCGCCCTGGCCGAAAAATAATGCTTTCCGAGGTAGAGCCTGTGCGCGATGCGGTAGGCGAGTATCGCGTGGAATCCCGAATAGAGGAGCACCACCTCGGCCGTTCCTCTGGCCGCCGGGTCGCGCTGCCTGACCGCGGCTATGTCTTCCCTTATCTCGCGCTCAATGGTCTTTATGAAACTCTCGCGAACTCCGGGCTCCGGACCGTTTGTTCTTCCGGAAGCGCTTCCGGAGGACCTGTCTTCGCACCGGTGTTTACCGGAACCGGTCCCGGCACCGCACCCGCTGCCGGCTGATCTTCCGTCTTTTCCGCGCAGCTTTTCCGCGAGTACTTCCGACAGGATCTTTCCCGCCTTCGCTGCCGCCTCTCCGGCGGCGGTCGCGGCGGAATCCATGAGCTTTACGGGAAATCTGAGTTCAAACTCCCGTACCTCCCCCGTCCTGTGATCTTCTATTACCAGTTTCATTGGAGCGCCTTCCTGTCGCGGGATGACAGCCTGTATTCGTCGAGGTCGTACGCGCTGCTGTAGATGCAGAGCTTTCCGTACGGGCGGTCAAGGTAGTTCACGTCGCCCGTGTAGTAGATGTCGAAATAGACCGACGTCACTCCGGAGAGGTCGGGTATGCCTTCGAAGGAGAGGCGGCGGAAACAGTAGCGGTTCTTCTTCGCGGAAACTGCCTCAGAGGGGCTGATCCTCAGCGTCTTTCCGTCGTTCGTCTCGACGCGCAGGGTCACGTCGTACCAGTCTTCCCCGGGATCGGGCCGCCCGGACAGCGAATAGTCCTCAGCCAGATGGTCGAGCGTGCTGAGGTTGTATCTGAAGATGACCTGCGCCTGCCCGGCGGTCGGGAAAAGGACCTGGTCGGTCAGCGCGAAGTAGCCGTAGTTGCCTGGGAATCCCGTCTCGGCGTCGGCGTCCTCGTCGGTGATGTTGGTGCGGGAGTTCTCCTGCTGGTGAGCCGCGAAGAGATCTTTCCCGCCGGTCTGTCCGGCTTCCTTCTCCGCCAGAAAGGCCGAATATGCCGCCTTCAGCTCCGGGTTCGGAGTCACTGCCTTCAGCTCTGATGGATTCCCGGATGAGAAGAGCCGCCAGAGCAGAAGAGCGTTCATGAGTATGATAAGTGTCCAGAAGATTATTTTGACAGCGTTTCCGAGGATCTTTGCCCACAACGGTTTCGGGGGCGCCTCAACGCCTTCTTCGGACGAATAATCGTCGGGATCGTTGAAAAGATCTGCCAAAACACAGTCCGCCTTTCATCGTCGGTATCGGCGGAGCGCCGGTATCACTTATATTTTAATATGATTTGAAATAAAAGTCAAGAGTATTTGTTTACAAACCTCCCTTTGACGCTGACAGGCACCCTGGCCTCGAACAGGGTGCGACCCGCGAAGCGCACCGGAAAGATCACGTCGAATTCCGCCGCCGGCCGCAGGTGGCCGCTGCCGTCGAGCGACAGCCGGGGCTTCGTCACGGCAAACTCCTCCTCCCCTTCTCCTCCGTCTCCGGATCTTCTTTTCACGAATACGTCCCTGTCCCCGTCCTCTTCGAGCGACGAGAACTGCGCGGCGAAGAGCCTCGCGAAGATCACGGGATCGGGAGCCTGTATCAGGTCGCTGCCGTCGTCGAGTTCTCCGTAGATCACCACGGATTCGAGGATCACGCAGCCGTCGAGGGCCGACACTGCCCGGCGCTTCACCGCCCGTACGGTCGACATCATTTCGGCAAAAAAGAGGACGCCGGAGAGCAGCATGCAGAAAAGGATCAGCGAGACCGCGGTCTTCACGTATGCGTTTCCCTCCTCGCCGCGCAGGAGCTGCGGGAAGGTTCTTTTTTTACTGTCCGCTCCGGGCGTTACGGTCTTCCGCCCGTACGCGCCCGGCCTCCCGGTCTCCCTGCCGTACGTGCCGTACGTGCCGGACGCCACCCTGCCCGGATCAGATGCGTGTGCTGTCATGATTTCCAGTATCTCTCGGATATCCCCGACGTCACCGATCTCAGGGTGACCGGTATGTCGACGATCCCGGTCCCTCCGAATCCGGCGGAATATGTCACGGTCAGCTTCATCGTTCCTCCGTACTGGACGCGGCCGCCGGACCCGATGAACTCGGATCCCTCGAAACTCCATGATATGTCGCCGCTGTCGAAACCGAGCTCTGCGCAGAGTTCGGCCGCGCGTTCTTTTACGGCTCCGTCGGTCCGGCCGTCGGCGGCAGCTGCCGCCATCAGTTCGGCGCCGAAGTAGTCGAGGTCCTGCTTCAGGGTGAAGAAAGAGAAGATATTGACGGCAAACACCAGGGCGATGAGTATCACGAAGGAGGATATGACGGTCTCGACGTACGCGATGTCTCCCTCGTCTCCGCGGATCAGGCGCCCCGCCACGCTGGGCGAGGCCGGGGAAACGTATGAAGCGGAAATGTTCCTCTTCATCCGAAGATCACCCCCAGCGAGCGCATCAGCTCTCCTCCGATCACCACCGCGTAGATCAGCATTACGCACAGCAGCAGTATGAAGGACAGCCGGTTGATCTTCGACGGCATCTCCTTCGCCTTTCTCATAAGCAGCTGCCGCTGATAGTCGGCGAGCCTCGACGACAGATTCGTCCAGTATCCCACCGGGTCGTTCCCGTCCATCACCGCTATGAGGCCTCTCGTCACGTCGGACAGCATCGTGCTGCCCACTCTCGACTCGAACCTCGCGAGCGCCGCTCTGGCGTTTCCGGACTGCATGTCCGCGATAGTCACGCCGAGCTCCCGGGCCATGTCGGGTCCGGCGTTCCTGCGGTACGAGGTCAGCACAGCCAGAACGTCGCGTGTGCGCCCCAGCATGTTCTCTATCCTCGCGACGAACATCGGAAGCTCATACTCGACCGCCTCCCTGTGCGCCGCGTTGAGCTTTGACGGCCCGTCGTACGCCGCCGTGTATACCGAAACAGCGGCCAGCGCCGTAAGCAGCAGCGACGGCGGAAAGAACAGCACGAGCGGCAGCGTCGCGACGCCCGCGAGCCCTCCCTTGACAATGCAGTTGGCCACGTGCTTTTCGGGAGAGATCTTGAGATCGGCGGCCGTCAGTTCGGTCTCGAGCCGCATACGCCTCGATTCGTTGATCCTCACCTTTTTCGATATCCAGTCGGCGAGGTTTTCGAGCAGCAGGTCGGCCCTGCCGCTTCCCCTGCGTTTCCTCCCGGCGCGGTGTACGAACGACGACAGCGCATGTGACGTCCGGAAGTAGGGGACCCTGAATATGTCAAAGAGTATCAGCGCCGACCCGGCGCCCCCCGCCAGCGCCGCGGCGGTCCTCAGCGCCGGCACGAGCATGCCGCTCATCTGTTCCTCCCCCTCTCTTTTCCGTCCTTTGCGGCTCCTTCTCCGCGGGCCGACCTGTAATCGATCGGCTTTGTGTATTTTCGCATTAACGCTGCCGTCACGATCACCGCGATCCCGCAGACAGCCGTGGCGATCTGACCGGCGGTCGTATGTATGAGAGCGTTGAACCAGTCGCGGTTGATAAGATACAGCAGCGGCACGTTCCCGGCGAGCAGCAGCACCATAATGCCGTATTCGCGCCGGCATGACGAGATGAGCGTGGTCATCTCGCTGTTGACCAGCCGTATCCCGGTCAGCTTGTTCACCACCGGGAGCAGCGTGTACTTGCACGAGGCGTCGTCCTGACAGGCGACGAGCGTCTCGCACCACTCGTAAAAGACGATGTTGTCCACATCCGCGCACATGCTGCGTATGCACGCGGGAAGATTCGAAGACAGCAGCGTTGCCCTGGTGACGAACGACGAGAATATCTCCGCCACCGGAGGCTTGATGTTCGGCAGGTTCTGCCTCACCGACTCGACGATGTCCTCGGTCCTGATATAGGTGGAGGTTATGATCGACAGAGCCGTCTCAAGCTCCTCCTCGAGCCGCCTGTCGTAGGCCTCGATACTCCCGTAGGCGGCGAAAAACGGCACGAAAGCACCCGCGGCGGCCAGGACCGGCATGATCCACCAGTTTTTCATTATTATCGCGGCGACGGCCCCCGCGGAGGCGAGAGCAATCGAGGCGAGGCAGACGCGCCCGAATCCCGATTCCCTGCCGGAGCTCTCGAGCGCCTTTTTTACATGGATGATCCAGGCCGGGAAGCGGGGCCTCTTCTTCCGCTTCTGCGCGAAGAGCGCCCTCTCGCGGAGACTCTCCTCGGGGGAGAACAGCGACTCTATGTCGTTTGCCACGCGACCGGCGTTGAGGTCGAGCAGCAGCACGGTGCCTGCGGAGAAAAAGACGAAGGACAAGACCGAAATGTATATCATCGCGTCACCTCATACGTCGAACGGGAACTGGGACAGCAGCCCCGGAGGCGCCCCGTGCTCAGCCAGCCGCTTCCTCAGCGACGGCGAAGCAGGAGCCGCCGGGACGAACCTTCCCCTTCCTCCGTCGGGACTCAGTTCGTACCTGTAAAGACAACGGTACCGTCTCGTGCCGCCCGAGTAGTCCGACTGGCACTCGGTGATGTCCATGACCCTGCGGCTGTGCCCCTCCGGCCGGCCGCAGTATACCACGACGGGAAACGCCTCAGCAGCCTGGAGCATAGACGTCGAAAAATCGATCGGGAATTTGCGCTGGCAGAGCAGCGCGATGCGCGTGTGCGCGGCCTCTCCCGAACCCGAGTGGACCGTCGAGACCACAGTGTGTCCCGTCATCGCCGCCTCGACGGCCGCGTAGGCCTCGACGTCCCGCATCTCTCCGATGCAGACGATGTCGGGATTGTAACGCAGCGACGCGACGACCAGATCCTCCTGCCTTATGTTCTGCTTTTCGTTCTCCGACGGCCTGGATATCGTGTGCACGACGTTGTTCGTGACCCTGCCGTCGGGGCCCCTGCGTATCAGCGACAGCTCCCTCGCTCCCGACTCGATGGTGAATATCCTCTTGTCGGACGGCATGTCGCCGAGTATCGCGCCGAGCAGCGTCGTCTTGCCCGACGACGTCGCGCCGGCTATCACGAATGACACTCCGTATCTCGCGAGAAGACGCAGGAACGACACCATCTCGGCAGACGCCATCCCGCTCCGGATTATCTCGGGCAGGCCGATCTCGGAATTGTGGAGGAGCCTTATCGAGACCGCGACGCCCCTGTCCTCGTCGATCAGCGGCGGCTTGACCGCCGTGACGCGGTTGTTTCCCGGGAGGTGTCCCTGGCTCAGCGGCATCGCGCTGTCGAGTATCATGCCCGAATGCCGGAGCAGACGCCTCACTATGTCCTCGGCGTGCGTCGGGGAGAAGAATCTTTCGGGGGACTTGACGATCCTGCCGTCGCGCAGGGTCAGGGCGATGTCGTCCCAGCCGTTGATGTTTATCTCCTCGATGTCGTCTGACTTCAGGTAGTCGGTAAGGATCCCGTATCCCGCCATCTCGTTGTAAAGGCGCTCGACGACCCGTTCGCGCCCCACTCCGGGGATGTCGGCGCCGTTCTGCCTGATATACTGTTCGATGTATGACCGCAGGAGCTCGCCCGTCCCGGCATCCTCCCTCCCGGCTGCTGCCGCCGGGGCGCCTTCGCTTATGAGCGACGGGCAGTATCTGGATATATACTCCTGGACTCCGCAGAGAAGCGCGAAGAGCCTGTCCGAATAATCAGAAGACATTGCCGCCACCGTATCCGACCTCCGTTCCCGGGTCCGTTCCGTCAAGTCCGGCATCCGCATCCGCCGGCCGCCCTCCGCCGTCCGTCGCGTCAGACAGCGAGAGTGAACCTTCAGAATGAAGCGCCTTTTCTAGTTTTGACAGCGCCGAATCAAAGGCGCGTCCTGCCGGTGCGGTCAGCAGATCCCCGCCCGACGCCGCGAACTTCAGCTGCCTTGAGAAGGGGACCGACACCGCGCATCGCGTCATATGAGAGCGCGATTCGTCGACCGGCAGATATATCTCGCCCGTTGTCTGATTCTGCACCCTCAGGTGGTTTTCGGCGCACCAGACGTCGCCGGCGTAGAGCGGAAGCTGCGAATCGTAGAAGGCGAAGCTCGCCATGTCGGGACAATACAGCCTGATCACACTGTCAGCGCACTTCATGGCGGCCGACGAGAGCGGGTCGGACTGAGCCTCGGGAACGCAGTCGGCGATCAGATAATCGCAGAGCAGCGACAGCCTCCGTATGAAGAGCGTCGCCCTGCCCTCGCTGAACGACGGATACGAGAACCCGTTCTCGCCGACGGTATAACCGAAGAAGAGCAGGTCCGGGCACTTCCTGCACACGACGGCGGACGACAGTACCGTCTCCTCGTCGATATCGGCGGCCGAAAGCGCGGCTCCGACCGACGGCAGCTCCCGCTCCCTCGCCTCCGGAAAGAGCACCGGAAGGGCCGGGACGGTCCTGTCGCACAGCAGCACCGACACCTGCACTCCCGGGACCGACGCCAGAGAGGCCGCGAGCCTCGCCGCGAGCAGCGTCTTGCCGCTGCCGTGAGGTCCCCAGAGCGCTATTATGCGGCGCTCGCCTCCCGCGGCGACGCTCCCTTCTCTTTTCTTCTTCACGGCGAAACGCTCTCCTTTATCAGCGGCGAGGTATGCTCCCCCGCGATGATGGCCGCGGCTCCGGAAATGACTCCTCCCCCGCCGACGGCACCCGGAGCGTCTTCCGTGTCCGTCACTGTCCCGGTGTCTTCGCTCCGCAGGAACCACTGCCTCTGCTGCTCCAGATATGATGCCGCCTCGGGATCGCTCCCGTGGCAGACGAAAGCGCAGCAGACCGACGCGGTCCCCGCATACTCGAAGAGCTCGGCTGCCTGTTCGGGATTGACTGCGAACATTATCGTTTCGGGCAGCTCGTATTCGCCCTGGCCGTCGGAGCCCGCGCCGTCGCGGTTGACGCCCCCGCCGGTCACGGTGGTGATGACCCTGAGATACCGGAGGGCCGGCGGAGAGAAGGCGCGGATCTTGCTGCTCGTTACGTATACGCTGACAATGTCGCCGTTCGTGAGCTGACCGGAAAAGCCGTCGGCGAACGACGTGACGGCCACCGTCACGGCAAGCTCGCCCGGTGCCAGCCTTCGCAGGGCTCCGGCGGCGCTTACGGCGTCGGTGGTCAGCTTCGACGATGTCACCCAGTCGCCCCGGACCATGTCGCACGAAGCGTACTTGCCCACCGCGTCCTTAACGTCGGTGAGGACGCCCTCCGGAAGTCCCGACTTCCCCACCCTGACCGTCTCCAGCATGTCCGCTCTCACCGGCTGCCCTTTTTCGACCGCCGCGAGAGTCCGTACGATCTCTACGGTCGCGTCGGCCCTGCGCGCAGCGAGCGGTATGCCCACGAAGGATATCAGCATTGCGACGCCTATGCATATGATGCCTATTACGGTTCTGTTTTTCATATATAAAAAAATCCTCCCGGATCCGAAATTCAGGACGGCCGCGCCGGGGCGTAAGTGCCCCGGCGCCGTCCGGCATGCGCGGAGGAGATACGGCCTCCGCGCACACACGGAAAATGAGAACTCACTCGGTATAGTTGAAGAGTTCCTTTACCTTCGCCGTGACCGTTGCGAAGACAGTGTCCTTCATGAGAGTATAGGTCAGCGTGAGCAGCAGCGCGCCTATGACGACGGCGATGAGTATCTTGATCGCCTCACCGACGTACGCTTCGCCTTTCTCTTCCGAAACGAGCTTCTCCGCCCCGGCTCCGGCTCTAACGGCGGTTTTTCTCATGAATCCTGTGATTTTCATCAGGATCAGTTCCGCTTTTTCGACGATTTTGTTCATTTTTTGCTCTCCTTTTGTTAGTATTCGGTCAACATTTTGAGGCCTCGAATGCACTTGTTCACAATTTGTTAACCTCTTTGACACGAATTATACCACTTTAGAAATGGTTTGTCAACAGTTTTTCGCCAAAAAAGCGATTTTTCTCAGAAAAAAGTGTAATCCGGTATAATTACCAAGTAAAGTGTGAAATCTCTCTTCCCATAAAGGAAATTTATGCTTCTCACGGTTCGTGTCTGCAAGTCCCCGGCCACCGTCACTCTCCGCCCTCCCCGTGTCTTTTCACGGCCGCGGCGGATCTCATATCCGCAAAAAAAGTCCCGCGGCGGCGCCGCGGGAGCTTTCCCTCAGTCAGTTGATGTTCCTTATTCTTTAATGAGCAGCTTTACCAGTCCGTCGAGGTCGTAAATATCCGCGTCGGCGATCTCGCCCTCTACGGCGGCCGGCCTGTCCCTGAAGTATCCCCGCCTTATCCTCACCGTCTTCATTCCGGCGGACGCGGCCGGGGCGATGTCGTTCTTCGGCAGGTCGCCGACCATCACCGCCTCGCCCGGTTCGCATCCGGCGGCCGCCAGAGCGCACGCGAATATGCCGGTCCCCGGTTTTTCCATCCCGCAGTCACCCGATCCGAATACCGCGGACTTCACGAAAAACCGCGACAGTCCCATCTTCTCCAGCCTTTCCCGGAGCCCGGGCAGCTGATTCGCGATGATCCCCAGCGAATACTTTTCCGAAAGCACACGAAGAGCCTCCGCCGCCTCCGGATAAACTTCCTCCCTGTCGCTCGAATAGCTCACGTGCATCCCGGGACAGCCGAAACACGCGAGGGCGTATCCGAACGGGCCGTGCTTTTCCGACGACCTTCCGCCCTCGTACATCTTCTCCTCGAACTCGCCGAAATCCACTTTCCTGCCAGCCCGCTCCTCGATCGTCGCGCGGACCGCGTCGAATCTCCCGCGGTGAGCCTCCGACTCGTCGGCAAGCGTCGATCCCACATCGAAAAAGATCCATTTTACGTCCCGGAAGACTTCTTCCGGGCTTTGTCTTTCTTTTCCAGCGATCATGGACAGTGTCATTCTCCGTTCCCGTGCCGGTACACGTCCCGACGGGCGCATACGCACATTTTCATTACTATTATAGCACCGCTCGCACCGGGTGTCAACTCCGCGCCGTCGCCGCGCGCCTTCCGCGAGCCTTCCGGATGGCAAAAAACTGTTGACAATTCCATTTCTGTCAGTTATAATTATAATGTATATTTGTATTTTTCCGCCGGCGGCCGGCAGTCGGGGCCGCAAAGGCGGTAAACGGGCAAAAAAGAATACCGCAAGCAAAACATATGAAAGGCTGGAAAAACGATGACTACATTCAAAAAGCTTATCTCACTGCTTCTCGCAGCCCTGTTCTGCATCTCGATCGCCGCATGCGCCACCCCGTCCGGAGAGACTGACGGCACGACCGCCGCTCCCGCCGGTGAATCGGATACCGCTCCCGTGGTAACGGAAGATCCCGATGCACCCAAGTACGATGAGAACGGCTACCGTCTTAGCGACCTCCCCGAACTCAACTTCAACGACGAAGTCTTCACCGTCCTCTACTGGAAAGACGTCGAGATGCCCGAATACGAATCCGAAGGCCCCAACGGCCAGCTCGTGAACGACGCGATCTACACCCGCAACTCGAACGTCGAAGGGAAGCTCCATGTCACCCTCGCCTGGGAAAAGACAGCCGGAAACGGAAGCAACATCAACAACTACGTCAGTGTTGTCGAGAATGCGTTCAAGTCGGGAGGCGCCGACTACGATATGCTCTCGTCATATTCCCGCACGACAGCCAAATGCGCTCTTGACGGCTACGTGGCCGACATGACCGACCTGCCCTATCTCAACTTCGAGATGCCCTGGTGGCCCGAGAGCCTGCTCGACATCGTCCCGATCGGCGGAAGGATCTATTTTGCGTCGGGCGACGCCTCTATCAACGTGCTCCACTTCATGTACGGAATCTATTACAACAAGGACCTCATCACCAACTACAACCTCGAAGACCCGGTAAAGCTCGTCGATGAGGACAAGTGGACGATCGCCAAGCTGCAGGAACTCTGCACCGGCATCTACCAGGACGTCAACCAGAACAACCAGAAGGACGTCGACGACATATACGGCTTCACCACCGTCAACTACGGTCTTGACGCCTTCTACACCGGCTCCGGTCTGCGGCTCGTCGAGAATGAGGGCGGCGACACCCTCCTCACCATCTCCGAAGACTTCTACAGCGATAAGGCAGTAGACCTCTCCAAGACCCTCGGCGGATGGTTCAAGACTCAGGACGCCTGGGTCAACGGCAGCCACGAGACGCCCTTCGTCAACGGAAGAGCGATATTCGACCAGAACCGCTGCTATCTTGCCGACCGCAAGCTCCAGGATGTGACGTTCAAGTACGGCATCCTGCCCACCCCCAAGTACGATGAAAACCAGAAAGACTTCATCTCCGTCGACGGCAACCCCTTCTCTCTCTACGCCATCTACGGTCTGTCCGAGAACAAGGAGCGCGCCGCCGCCGTCCTCGAGTGCTGGGCAAGCGAAGCCTACAGAACGACGACCCCGGCTCAGTTCGAGCTCAACATGAAGGCCAAATACTCCGAGTCCTCCGATGAATCCAGGATGTATGACATCATCAGAAGCACGATCTGCTTCGACCTCGGCCGGCTCTTCAACGTGCAGCTCTCCGACATCACCGATATCTTCTTCAAATGCGCCGAGACAGACGGCAACTGGAAACTCACCAGCAAGAGCTTCCGCAAGGTCCTGACCGGACAGATCACCAATGTCTCCGAGGCATTCGTGACCCAGCAGGCCTCCTGAACGGGATCCGGAACATAATTATTCCGGCCGGCAGTCATATGACTGCCGGCCGGAGCTTTTTGCGCCGTATCATACGGCTGTGCCGCCGGTCTTTTTCCGGCGTTTTATTTGACTATATCAGCGAGTTCCTTCTCCCCGATGCCGATGGCCTCCGCGATCGCGTCGCCGCGGCGGATGTTCTCGAGTCCCTTCACCGAGTGGGAGTCGGTCCCGAAGATGAACTTGCAGCCGGCATCCTTCGCGATGCGCATGACGGCAACCATCGGGTCGTCCCCGTAGCTTCCGTTCTCGTCGGCCCTGTATGTTCCGATATTGACGTCGAGCCCGACGCCGAAGGAGGCGCAGGTCTCAAAGTCGGCGTACAGTCTGTCGCGCTCGGCGAGCAGGAAGGAGAACACGCGTTCGATCTCCTGCCTCGTCTCTCCGCACGCCCAGAAGGGATGCGCGATGAATGTCGGGACCTTCGCGGCAACACCGGCGAAGTTCGGGTTCTTCATCAGCGACTCGAACGATGAGAAGCAGAAATCGGCAAGGTATTTTTCGTCGTCGACCGTCTTTTCGTCATCCTTAAGCAGCGCCTTGACCTCCTGATACCTCAGGGTGCCGGCCATCCTTGACGCGACGTCGTGCCCGAGCTCGGGGAATTTCTCTTCGATGGCGGCACTCAGACGCGAGCGGTATGCCTTAACGTCCGCGTTCTCCGCGATCACGAAGTTCTTCATGTGTGTGTGGGTGTGAGGTATCAGCACGTAGTCGAAACGCGCGGCGGTCTCGGGAAGCATACCGAGGTTGTCCGTCATCCCGCAGTATTCGGTCTCGGTGCCGAAGAGAATCTTCACTCCGTGGGTGTCGGCAGGGATCGCGTAACTGGCCTCGAATCCGTAGTCGATCGTCTGCCCCTTGTACCATCCGCTGGCGCCGGGAACTTTTTCGTCCCACAGGTGGTTCGAGATCCCGAACACGGTGTGTCCGAGCTCGTGAGCCTTGTCGACGAACGCTCTGACCGTCGCCTCGGGGTCGTAGCAGCAGGACGAGAAGAGCGTATGAGTGTGAAGATCGTGTGTTACTCTCATTGATAGCAGCCTCCGTTTATGATTGAGTGATTTATATCCTTTATGATGTCAGTCGGGGGGAAGGACGATGAGCGAATCGGCTATCCTGCGCATAGACCCGCCCGAGGGCCGGTTCTTCGTGACGAACTTTCCCGTCGCCGGGTCGGCCAGAACGAAAGTCGACGACCCTCCGCCGTCGAGGTTGAGCGCTTCGGTGCATCCGAAATCTTTGAAGAGCAGGCACATGTCGGCGAACGTCGCGCCCATAGAATAGCCCGACTGCCGGCCGTCGACAACGATCAGCACGACGGTCCCGTCCTCTCTGTAACCGACTCCGGTGCGGGGGTGGCGTTCGGTCCCGGCGTCACTGCCGAGCCCCAGCTCGAAGGGCTTTCCGTCCCTCATGAGCAGGTATCTGCCTCCCACGGCGTTGCGTATATCTCCCGAGTACTTCGAGTATTCCACCGCCTTCCCTATGACGGGACTTCCGTCGTTCAGGACAGCGAAGAAGGGGTACGAAGCGGCAGGTCGCAGCAGCTCTCCCTCCTTGACACAGAGGCCGCGCGGCTGCTTGTCACCGTTCATGTCGAAGAACCCCGCGTTCACCGCAAGGATCCCGCTGCGGCCGGATCTCGCGGCAGCCTCCATCTCGGCGGTGACCGTCGCGCACATGTCTTTCAGTACCGTGCCGTCTTCCGGCGTCCCGGTGTAGAACCTTCCCCTGCCGCGCCGGATCACCGCGGCGAAAGCCCTGACGGGCTGCCCCGAGCCGTCGGTGTATATCTGTTCGACATACTCTATCCCGTCGGCGGGCTCGCTCCTCTTCTCCGACTTCAGCACAAAGCCGGAAAGGGCGGCGTCGGCGTCCTCCGACAGCAGATACGGCGGCGTCGCGCGCTCCGAGATGTATGAAAATCCTTCCGGCAGAGAGAAGACTGAGGCTCCGGCGGAACCGTCAGAGAGGTACTCGCCGACGAACCAGCGGACGGCGTCGAGCGTTGCCTTGTCGTCGGTGCCGACGATCACGAGCTTGTTCCCCCCACGCATACGGCGAAACTGTCAGCCGGAAGCTCGCCCGTAACGTCGGCTGTCTCCTGCCGGTTCGTCATGCCGACCAGTATCTCAGGGGCGTCGACCGACACCTTCATGTCGCCCTTCACGCCCTTGACGTAATCGGTCTCTATCGTGACCTTGGATGCCGTTCCCTTTTCTATCCCGCGCCTCAGCTCGACGGCGGCGTCGATGCCGGTCTGCGAGCAGAAGTCGGGGCGGATCACTTTGAAGAGACATTCGCCGTCAGAGCAGATCACCATCCCGCCGGGAGTCTGAGTCTGATCCGGGACGGCGTCCGTACCGGTACCGGTCTCCTGCGGCAGCGTGACCTCCGCGGGAAGTCCGCCGGCGCATGAGACCGCCGACTGAAGGATCAGGACGGCGAGAAGGAGCGCCGCGGCGGTCTTACTGATGTTTCCGGTCATTTTTCAGGCAAAAGCAGCGTTGATGTCGGAGACGACCTTCTCTATCCCCTTGCGGTAGGCCTTATACTGGGTGGACCAGGATATCTTGTGGTCGGTGATCTGTTTATTGTACAGGTCGGTCAGCGACGCCCCGCCCGTCTTTATGACCATCGCGAAGATCCTCGAGAGGTCGAATACCGTTCCGTTTCTGAGCAGATCGTAGGCGAGAGGCGCCTCGCCTCCGTCGGCGTATCTGGTCTTGAGCGAGAGCTCGAAGATCGCGGGGGTCGTCCTTCTGTAGCCCTCGGAGGCCTGGCATTCGATAACGGCCGCCGACATCGCGGGGTCGGGTGCGTTGATCGGGATCTCGTAGAGGGTGAACGGGTTGCCCGTCATGGTGCAGTAGTCCTCCTGATCGGCGCTGAACTTCGGGATGGGGAGTATCCCCATGCTGAAGGTCCTCTCCCCCAGGTCGAAGATGGCGATATCGGCCCTGTCGGTGATGAACAGGCTGCGTCCGTCCCTGAATATGTTCTTGTAGTCGGAGACTATGGCGGCGTCTCGGGAATTCAGGTATTCGTAGACCTTGTCGGTGAGAGTCTCTCCCTTTTCACCGATGAAATCCGAGTCGACCTCCAGGATCCCGTCGTCGTTCTTCAGACCGACGAGCCCCGCGCCCCAGATGAAGGCCTCCATATGCAGGGCATAGCACGACTGAGCGTAGCGGTCGCCCGAGGACAGTTTCGTGTCGCTGTCGAGGTCAGCGTAGACGCCCTTGCCGAGCTCGGCCATTTTGTCGAAAGTCCACTCGCCGCTCTCGACGAACGAGAACGGATCGGCTATGTTCAAGTCGGCGGCCAGGTCCTTGTTGTAGTACATGGCGTACATCATATAGAGCACGTTGGTCGAGATGTCGCCCGACGCGAAGTGCAGCTGTCCGTTTATCGACGACTGTTCGATCATGCTGTCGGGCCACCAGGGCTTTTCGAAATCGAGCCAGGGCTGCTTCATCAGGTCGGCAGTCAGTCCGTTGTAGGCGACGGTCCCGGCTGTCATGCTGTATGTCGCGAGGATGTCGTAGGGGGTGCCGCCGTTCACCGAATTTTTGACGTTCGTCAGGTATTCGTTGACATAGTTGTAACTGCCTTTGCACAGGATGAAGTCGAACGTGACTCCGAGCCGCTCCTGGACCGCTATGTTGCGCTCCCAGATCGTGTCGTTGAGCGCGGTGCCGGTCTCACCCTCGACGAAAAACTCGGGGTTCTCGGCGTCCCAGTAGAGCACCTTCACCGGAGCTCCGCCGAAGTCGAGGCTGTCGGGAAGGCTGTCGCGGACAAATTCGCCGTCACCGTCCCCGGTCACCGCTGTATCCCCGCCGCCCGTTGTGCCGGCCGGGGCGGAGCCGGAATCCTCTCCTCCCTGTCCCTGTTCTTTGCCCCCGGGCTCACCGCAGGCAAGGAGCGCCGTCGCGGCAAATACCGCGCAGAGCAGCAGCGCGATCAGGCGCAGGGCGGCGCCTACGCATGTTATTTCTTTTACGGTCTTTTCGCGTTTTTTCATGACAGTACACCTTTCCGTTCCTGTGTTTTTTGTTTTCCGGATCATGTATTCTGTACTATGCTTTCTGTCTTCTGCAGTCTGTACTTTGTTCTTATCTCTTCAGGAATCCGGCTATCTTCGCCTCGAAGAAGGGCATGACGAGTCTCATCCCCCGGGGATTGAGGTGCGAGATATCGCCGGGCGTCATGCAGTATTCGGCACGGAAGGCGGGATCCGTCATCCGGACACCGGTGGCAGTCTGGTCGGTCGCGTCGATCACGGGGACACCCATGTCTCCGCAGACTTTTATCATCGCGCGGCTGTAGTCGCCGCAGCAGAGCCCCTGGGAGTTGGCGCTTCCGCCGACCTCCCAGCTCGTCATGCAGATGAGCACGGCGTTCGGGAACCTGCCGCGAAGCCCCTCGATCGTACTCCGGAGGGCTCCCTTGTATGTCATGGTGTCGGTCGAACCGTCGTTCCCCATCGGAACGCTCTGGTTGTAGTCGTTCCTTCCCCCCTCGAACACTATGAAGTCGGGGTCTCCGGCGGGAAGCCTGTCCCAGCGCAGCACCATCGGGTGGTTGTTCGCGGCGTACGCGGAGACCGCCGAGCCGTTCATTCCATGGTTCACGTAATTCATCGAGTATTTCCTGGCGAGCAGCGCAGGCCAGATCATCTCACCGGCGACTCCGTTTCCGGCGAAATAGCTGTCGCCTATGTAGTACGCCGTCAGGCCCTCGAGCTCCCTGATATACGCGCGTTCGCTGTCGGCCTTTATCCAGGCCGCGAGGTCCTCCGCCTCCTCGTTGATCAGCCCGACGGTCGATTTGCCGTCGGTGCGGGACATGTACACGGCCGGTGAGCCGCCGGACGCGGTGCCGTCGTCCCTGAAGCTGAACCTGATGCACTCGCCGTCCTTGTCGGAGATATATGTGTATACGGTGCCGAGCTTCGGGTCGGTCGAGACGATCGCCTCAGGCATGCCGGATATATTGAAACCGTCGCGGTCGATGACCCAGGTGTCTCCCTTCTTCACCCACGACGACACGCAGAAGGCGTTCTGGGACGTCGCGCCCCTGTGCGGATCGGCGAAGACCAGCTTCGTCCCGCGCGGGCCCATCTCGATGACGTCGCTGTAAGCGTAGGCTCCGCCGCCGCGGTACAGCGTATACGCGTAGTTCGTGTTGGAGTCGGAACCGACGTACCCCGCTTTCCAGCCGGCGTTCAGTTTCTCGGCCCCGGCATCGAATGAGGCAGAGACCTCGTCCACCACCTCCGGAGCGATGTCCGCCGTGACTTTGACCGGCGCGGTTTCTTCTGCGGCAGTTGTCATTTCATTATCCTCCGTTGCGGTGCCGGCCGGCGTCCCGTCAGGCGCTCCGGTGCCGCATCCCGCCGCGGCGGCCGTTGCCGCCGCCAGCGCTGCGATCACCGCTTGCCACCTGCGGATGCGTCCCCGTTTTTTTGCCGTTGTCCTGTTTTCTTCCGTCATATGCTTTATCAAACTGCCGGCCTCTTCTCTTCTGCTTTATTTCGCGAACGGCTTCCGGCGCCGCGCGCGGCCGGATCACTCGAATCCGATCTTCCGGCTTTCCTGCAGTTTTTCCGAGAATTCGCTCTCCGCCGACGCGGCCTCGAAGTCCTCCCGCTCAAGGATCTCGCACTTAACGCCGTTGAAGGCGCAGCGCAGCGCGGCTTTGGACCAGGTGCGCTCGAAGAGGTTCCTCGCGAATCTGGCGTTCGAGAATTCCTGCGAGCCGATGTAGCTGTCCGACAGGTTTCTGAAATAACTGCGGACGCTCTCCTCGAAACACGCTCCGAACGAGAAGCTCTTCCGCGCCATGTGCAGGAATATGTCGGCGAGCTGCTCCCTCGAATAGTTCCTGAATTCTATCTTGTACGGCATGCGGCTGCGGAGCCCGGGATTCGCCTCCATAAGACGGTCCATGTCGCCGGTGTATCCGGCCATGATCACGACCATGTCGTCGCGGTGGTTCTCCATCTCCGACACGAGCGTCACGATCGCCTCTCTGCCGTAGTCGTTTGACGCGCCTGCCTGTTCAGTGAAGAGTGAGTAGGCCTCGTCGATGAACAGTACCGAACCGTAGGCGTCGCGGCAGTATGAGAGCGTCCTCGGGGCCGTCTGACCGACGTACTCACCGCAGAGATCGCGACCCGTGACCTCGATGAAATAGCCGTTGCGGAGCAGTCCGTTCTCCCTGAATATCTTTCCTATGATCCGCGCGACGGTCGTCTTTCCGGTGCCCGGCGCCCCGGTGAAGCGCATGTGCAGGCAGGGACGTTCGAGCTTTGCGTTCGACTTTGCAGCCTTCAGCTGCGCGACGATCTCCCGTATCCTCTCTCCGATCTCCTCCATACCGACGAGTTCTGCGAGTTCGTCGAACCCGTCGCGGTCCGCTCCGTTTCCTCCGCCGCTGTTCGCGAGGCGGCCGACCTCTCCCGCTTCGATCACCGCGACGTTACTTCCGCCGGAGACATCCTGATCTTCTGCCGGCTCTCCTTCTTTCGCCTTCGCGCCGGCTTCGGAAGCGGCCGCGAGCCAGATCATCTCGGATGCGACCTTCACGGCCGTTCTGGCGCCGTAGAATCTGCCGTCGCTCTTCTCCTCCCTTATGCGGGCGTCGAAGATGTCCCAGACTCCCGGCCCCGGCTCGAATCCCAGGCCGGCAAGACTCGCGCAGGCGATGCGCCAGAGCTCGCCGTCGGTATACGGCGGGACCCGCACGGTGCGCACGAACATGACGTCGCCGACGAGACGCTCAACGTCCCGCAGCGCGTCGGGCTCGAGGTACGGCACCCTGAAGGCGACGATGAACCGGTCGCTGCTCTGATAGAACGCGACGAGCATGCGAAGGAAAGCCTTGAGTTCGTCATGGCGCCTCTCCGGGAGATATTCGCTGATGTCGAAGCAGATCAGCTGCCTGTCGTGATCATCTTCGTTGAGATACGACACGGCCTCGGTCATGGTGTAGTTGCAGTAGATGCTCGGCCCCGGAACGAGGACCATCTCCTTGACGCGCCTGTTCTCGTTGAAGCCGAAGAGGCCCGCGTCGCCGATGACGTCGCAGAGCTTCTCGAGCGCGGTCGAAAGTCCGCACCCGCTGTTGACCGAGAAGAGATATGCCATCGATCCGAAGACCCCGCTGCCGCCGGTCTTTTTCAGCACTCCGCCGGCCGCCTCTATCTCCCCGCAGAGAGCTTTCAGTTCGCTCCATCCGACAAAGCCCCCGAACCTGCCTCCGTCCGCCGGCACGGCCTCTTCCCCGTCAGTGAGCCGGTCCTCTCCGGTCCCCTGCGGTCCGGTGCTCACATCCTCCGGCGCCGGGTCAGCGCTGTTTTTCTTTTTGAAGATCACGGCTGTCCGCCTTCCCCGGCGGCACTTCCGCCGGAACCTTTTAATTCAAATATATTATATCATTTTACTGTTAAGATGTCAATCACAACAGGGCGGGAAACGGCAGTCTCTGCCGCAGCCTCCCGCATTTCCCGCGGAAAAGCATTGACACACACCGGATAAAGCGGTATAATTAGTTTGCCTACTTTAAAGGTCGGTATTGCGCTCCCGCGGTGCGGAAGCGGCGTGAAAGGGAAACAGGTCATGATCTCGACAAGGGGAAGATACGCGCTGCGCGTGATGTGCGATCTGGCGCGGCACGGAAACGAATACACTCCGCTGAAGGACGTAGCCGAACGAGAGGGCGTCTCCTTGAAATATCTCGAGCGGATAGTCCCGGTGCTCGCGAAGCACCGGCTGATCGAGGGCGTCCAGGGGCGCGGAGGAGGCTGCCGTCTCACTCGCGAGCCTTCCGAGTACACCCTTGGAGAGATCCTGCGGCTCACCGAGGGCGATCTCGCACCGGTCGCCTGCCTGGCAGACGGCGCACCGGAGTGCCCCCGATCGGGCGAATGCCCTACTCTGCACATCTGGTCCGGTTACTACAAACTCACGCTCGACTATTTCGACGGCATAACGCTTGCCGATCTGCTGCGCGACACCGCCGGCGGTGTGAAGGCACGGGGGAAGGCAGGCGGCAGTCCGTGCTGATCCGCAGCCGGCCGGCAGGCGCGTGATTTATATGATCCGCGGCGTTTCCGCGCCGCGGAGTTTTTTATATTGACAAAACCGACAACAAAGGGTATAATTGTCTGGTTTATATACAAAAGCGGCCTGTCTGTCGGCTTCGCCGTCATGAACGGATCCCGCAAACACAAAACACACAGGAGAGGACCTCATGAAAAACTATTTTGACCTGACAGGACAGGTCGCGATCGTTACCGGATGCTCCACCGGACTCGGAGTACAGATGGCAAAGGCTCTTGCCAACCAGGGCGCGAAGATCGTCGCGCTGGCGAGACGCCAGAACCGGATCGAGGAAGTCGCCGCCGGGATCGCCGCCGAATTCGGCGTCGAGACTCTCGCCGTTAAATGCGACATCACAGACACCGCCGCCGTCGAGGCTGCCGTCGATGCCGCTCTCGCGCGTTTCGGACGCATCGACATCCTGGTGAACAACGCCGGCACCGGAGCCGTCGCTCCCGCCGAGGACATCACCGACGACCAGTTCTCCCGGGAGATGGACGTCGACCTGTTCGGCTCGTTCAAAGTAGCCAGATCCGTCGCCAAGAAGGCCATGATCCCCGCGGGGTACGGCAGGATCATAAACATCGCTTCGATGTACGGCCTCGTCGGCAACAAGATAGCCGGTTCGGCTCCCTACCACGCCGCCAAGGGAGGAGTCGTGAACCTCACCCGCGCGCTCGCCGCCGAATGGGGCAGACACGGGATCACGGTCAACTCGATCTGCCCCGGCTATTTCTATACCGATCTCACCCGCGAGACCCTCGACAGCGAGTTCTTCCAGCAGAACGCCCGCACTATGATCCCCGAAGAGAGATACGGGAACGAAGGCGAACTCGACACCGCCGTCGTTTTCCTGTCATCTCCCGCTTCCTCATACGTCACCGGAGTGAATCTTCCGGTCGACGGCGGATACACCGCCATGTGATCACGGCATCATCATAATCAAACGTCCGCGGAGGGATCCTTCATCTCTCCGCGGACATTTTTCTTAAAGACAGCGTGCAACTTTTTCTTGCATGTTCGGGTAACATATAGTATAATAGTATATTATTTTTCTCCCGGACGACAGGGACCGGGAATACCGCGGAGGACGACGACACCATGGGAACGTCAGCAAGCGACCTTGACAGAGCCAGACAGGATATAGACCGCATCGACGGCAGGATCGCGGACCTTTTCTCGGAGCGCATGCGCGCGGTGGAGGAGGTGTCGCGATACAAGCGCGAACACGGTCTGCCGATCACCGACGCATCGCGCGAGGAGGAAGTCATCGCACGCGGCGCTGAGCGGGTCGAAGACCCGGTGATCCGCGACTTCTACGTCAGTTTCCTGTGCTCGACGATGGAGATATCGAAGGCATATCAGTCGAGACTGCAGCACGGCATGAAGGTCGCCTACTCGGGGACCGTCGGCGCGTTCGCCCACACGGCGGCGTCGAGGATCTTCGGCGACGGCCGTACGGTGGGTTTCGGAAACTTCAGGGAGGCCTACGATTCGGTGAAGGACGGGACCTGCGACTGCGCAGTCCTGCCCGTCGAGAACAGCTTCGCCGGTGAGGTCGGTCAGGTCATCGACATGCTCTTTCTCGGGCCGCTCTCCATCTCCGGGATATACGGGCTTCCGGTGGTCCACGATCTCGCCGGACTGCCCGGCACGACGGTCGCCGACATAAAGACAGTCGTGAGCCACCCGCAGGCCCTCAGTCAGTGCGCGTCGTACATAAAGAGCCGCGGCTTTTCCCAGATCCAGTACGAAAACACCGCGACGGCCGCCGAGATGGTCTCGAAGAGGAACGACCGGACGCTCGCAGCGATCTGCAGCCGCGAATGCGCCGGGATCTTCGGCCTTTCGGTGCTCGAGCACGGCATCAATGAGAGCAGGTCGAACACGACGAAATTCGGCGTCTTCACGAGAACTCTGCCGGTGCCTGCGGCGGGCGGAGCCGCGTCGCAGGACGACAGGTTCCTCATAATGTTCACCGTACGCAACGAAGCCGGCTCGCTCGCCGAGGCGATCAACATAATCGGCCGTCACGGATACAACATGAGCGCGCTGCGTTCGCGCCCGATGAAGGAACTGCCCTGGAACTACTACTTTTACGTGGAATGCGAAGGCCTCCTCACCGAGGCCGACAGACGCGCGCTGCTCGCGGGTCTGTCGGTGTGCTGCGGCAGACTGAAGATCGCGGGAATATACAAGGACCGCGTCCTGCCGGAACGTCAGGACGGCTGACCGGAGGAACGGCGAAGACCGATGAAAAAGCTGGAGATAGATTTCGGGGGCGAAAAAAGCTCCGTATACATAGGAGACGGACTGTCCGACTCGGCGTCCGAACTGTTCGACCTGAAGAGAAAGGTGCTCGTCGTGACCGACCGCGGGGTCCCCGCGGGATACGCGAAGAAGGTCGCGGAGCAGTGCGCCGACGCGACAGTGGCCGTCATTCCCGGGGGCGAGGAGTCGAAGACCCCGGAGACGGCGACCGACCTGTGCAGGACGATGATGAACGCCGGATTCTCCCGCCGCGACGCGGTAGTCGCCGTGGGCGGCGGCGTCCCCGGGGATATCGCAGGACTTGCGGCGGCGCTTTACATGCGCGGTACCGACTTTTACAACATACCAACGACTGTGCTCTCGCAGGTCGATTCTTCGATAGGCGGAACGACCGGCGTGAATCTCGACGGGATAAAGAACATGATAGGGGCGTTCAAGCAGCCCCGCGCGGTGATCGTCGATCCCCTGCTTACCGATACGCTGCCGAAGAGGCTCGCGGCGGAGGGGCTCGCGGAGGCCCTGAAGATGTCGGTCACATTCGACGCGGACCTCTTCCGGGTCTTCGAGAGCGGGGACCCGATGCCGCGTCTCGGCCGGATAATCGAGCGTTCACTCGAGATCAAGGCGGACGTCGTGAGCCGCGACGAAAAGGAAAAAGGCCTCAGGCGGGTGCTGAATTTCGGGCACACCGTCGGCCACGCGATAGAGAGCCTGGGCCTCGGATACTACCACGGCGAATGCGTGGCGCTGGGGATGACGGCCGTCTGCACCGGAGAACTGAAAGCCCGCCTGCTGAAAGCGCTGGAAAACACAGGACTTCCGGTCTCCGCCGCTTTCGACAGGGAGGCAGCGCTGGACGCGATGTCGCACGACAAGAAATCGGCCGGCGACGGCAGCGTCAGCGTGATCTTCTCCGGCGCTCCGGGGACCTGGCGAGAGGAGAGACTCGGCCCCGACGGGCTTCGCAGACTCGTTTTCGACAATTTCAGCAGTGAAGCCGGGAACACGGCACCGGGAGGATACAGCCGATGAGAAACACATTCGGTAATTTCATAACGCTCACTCTCGCGGGAGAGAGCCACGGCGGAGCTCTCGTCGCTGTGATCGACGGCCTCCCCGCCGGGCTTGCCGTCGACACCGGGTACATAGCGAAGAAACTGGCGCTCCGGCGCCCCTCGGGACAGATATCGACGTCGAGGCGCGAGACGGACGACTTCCGTATCGTCAGCGGGCTGTACGAAGGACGGACCTGCGGGACCCCGCTGACCTTCGTCATACCGAACTCCGACACCAGATCCTCCGACTACGCCGCGCTCGCGGGGATCCCGCGGCCGTCGCACGCCGACTACACGGCGCACGTGAAATACGGCGGATTCGAAGACCCCCGCGGAGGCGGACACTTCTCGGGCCGCGTGACCGCCGGGATCGTCGCAGCCGGAGCGGTCGCCGAATACGCACTGGCGGAAAAAGGCGTGAAGATAGCGACTCATATCCTTTCCGCCGGCGGAGTCAGCGACAGATCTTTCGGCGAATTTCCCTCCGCCGGGGATATGGACAGAGTCGCAGGGCTTTCCTTTCCCGTCGCCGATCCGGATGCCGGGGAAAAGATGAAAGAGGCGATCGCCGCGGCGAAAGAGAGCGGCGACAGCGTGGGAGGGATACTCGAGACCGCGGTGACCGGACTTCCGGCCGGGCTCGGCGAGCCCTGGTTCGACTCCTGCGAGAGCATGATCGCTCACGCCGTGTTTTCGGTGCCCGCGGTCAAGGGCATCGAGTTCGGAGCGGGTTTTTCGGCAGCCTCGATGAAGGGAAGCGAGGCGAACGACCCCTTCCGCTACGAGAACGGGAGGGTCGTTACGACGTCTAACCGCTCGGGCGGGATCGCCGGCGGGATCACGAACGGCATGCCGCTGATATTCAGATGCGCGGTAAAGCCCACTCCGTCGATCGCCCTGCCTCAGCAGTCGGTAGATCTTATGAGAGGCGAAAATACCGGGATCACAGTCGGAGGACGGCACGACCCGTGCATAGTCCACAGAGCGGCCCACGCCGTCACGGCCAGCTGCGCGCTCGCGCTGCTCGATCTGTACGCCGGCTTCTGCGCGACGAAACCGGCGGAACGCTGAGTGGCTGGCGGAAGATGGAATACGGACTCATAGGAAAAAAGCTCGGCCACAGCTGGTCGCGCGAGATACACGCGCTCATCGGGGATTACCCTTACGAGCTGCGTGAGGTGGCGCCGGAGGACCTTCGGGACTTCTTCGCGGCCCGTGATTTCAGGGGGATCAACGTGACGATCCCGTACAAGACCGACATCATTCCCTTTCTCGACCGGATAAGTCCCGGAGCGGAAAGGATAGGCGCGGTCAATACTGTCGTGAACCGCGGAGGGAAACTGTACGGCTTCAACACCGACTGCGACGGGCTGAAATCGCTCATCCTGCGCGTGACCGGCGGGCGCAGACTATCGGGCAAGGTGCTCATCGCGGGCACCGGAGGTACGGCGAAGACGGCAGAGACCGCCGCGGCCGAACTCGGGGCCGATATAACTGTAAAGCTCAGCAGGACCGGAAAAGACGGGGCGGCGACCTACGCGGAGGCCGCGGAGCTGCACCGCGACGCATCCTTCATCATCAATGCCACTCCCGCCGGGATGTTCCCCGACGACGAAGGCATGGCGACCGATCCCGCGCTCTTCCCCGCCCTGCGCGGCGCCGCGGACGCGGTATACCACCCGCTCAGGACGAGATTCGTCATGCGGGCGGAAGAGCTTGGGCTTTCCGCCAGAGGCGGGCTGTACATGCTCGTATCGCAGGCGGTAGCCGCCTCTTCGCACTTCTTCGGGAAGGAAGCGGACGGGGCGCTCACCGGGGAGATATTCGGTAAGATCGCAGAATCCATGGAGAACATAGTGCTGACCGGGATGCCGGGAAGCGGAAAGACTTCGGTAGGAAAAGAGATAGCCCGGCTCACCGGGAGGAAGTTCATCGATACCGACGACGAGATCGTAAAGGCCGACGGCAGACCGATACCCCGGATCTTCGCCGAGTCGGGCGAGGAGTTTTTCCGCGACACAGAGTCCGCCGTTATAGCGAGGATCTCGGCAAACGAGAACGGCGCCGTGATAGCGACGGGCGGAGGAGCCGTGCTCAGGCGTGAAAATGTCCGCAGACTGAAGTCGGGCGGAAAGATCTATCTGCTCGACAGACCGCCCGAGATGCTTATCCCGACCGCAGACCGGCCGCTGGCGCGCAGCGCGGCGGACGTGGCCGTGCTCCGGGAGAAGCGAATGCCGGTGTATCTTGAGACCGCGGACGAGATAACGGAGTCGGTGAGAGAGCCCCGGTCGGTCGCGGAGGCAATACTGGGATCCCGCGCGAAGGAACTCGCGGAGGGAATGAAAAGACTATGACAGTACATTTTGAACCCTGCACATATACGGGAGAGGTCAAGGCGCCTCCGTCAAAGAGCGCCGCGCACCGGCTGCTGATCTGCGCCGGCCTTTCCGCG
>JAFTCN010000006.1 GCA_017454675.1 Clostridia bacterium | reverse complement strand
TTCCGTATCCTGATCATATCCGCGATCGGGGAGGTCATGGTGCTCCTGATCGGCTGGTTCGTGCTCCTTGCTATCGGCAGAAAGATCTACGCGCCGCTCGAGGAAGCGGACAGAAAACAGAAAATCTTTATCGCGAACGCAAACAGGGAGTTCAGGATCCCGCTTACTGTGATCGAAGGAAACACCGAGCTCACGGAAAGGAAATACGGACCGGACGATCAGACGCGTTCGACGCACAGGCAGGTCGCAAAAATGAACGAGCGTGTCGACAAGCTCGGATCGGTCGGTATCTTTGACGAAGAAAAGATGAGTGCTGCCGAAATATCTCTTTCGGAGGTTCTTGCCGCAGCGCTCGACCGGGAAAAAGCAGACTTCTCCTCCCGCGGTATTGAACTGACGGCGGATATCGCGCCGGACGTAAAGGTCAAAGCCGATCCGGAAGGTATGAGCAAGCTGACGGACGAACTTGTCGGTAACGCGTTGAAATTCGCTTTGACAAAAGCACATTTCAAACTGAAAAACGAAAACGGCGTCATCCTGATCCAGGCGCAGAATGATACCGATCTGCCGGACGGTCCCGCGGATCAGGCGTTCGACCGCTTTACAACGCTGCAAAACGCGAAAGAGGGAGACGCCGGGCTCGGGCTTTCCTATGTAAAGCAGACCGTAAAGGCGCACAACGGACGAGCGTCGGCTGCCGTATCGGACGGGATCTTTACGCTTTGCATAACGCTTTGAGATCGGAGGCGATCTTATGGCGATCACGGTAATGAAGCGGTATGAGCTGAAGTACCTGCTCACCGCCGAGCAAACCAGCTTTCTTCGGGAACGTCTGAAAGGTCATATGGAGGTCGACCGGTACGGTAAGACCTCGATCGCCTCTCTGTACTACGACACGCCGACTTATCAGCTGATCCGCACGAGCGTGGAAAAGCCGGAGTTCAAAGAAAAAATACGTCTGCGTTCCTACGGGCTTGCAACGGACCGATCCCCGGTATTCCTCGAACTGAAACGAAAGGCGTACGGAATCGTATATAAACGGCGCGTCGAAACGACGATACCCCTCGTGAAAAAGTTCTTTTCCGGCGAAGGCGATATCTGCGCCCCCGGACAGATCAATAAAGAAATAACGGTATTCCGGGACTTTTACAAAACGCTCGTGCCGGCGTGTTTGATCATTTACGACAGAATGGCGTATTTCGAGCCGGGCGGAGACCTTCGGCTCACCATAGATGAAAATCCCCGGTACCGTCACGACGATCTCACGCTCACGAAGTCGATGGACGGGATCTCTCTCCTCGGCGAAGGGTGGACGATCCTTGAAGTCAAAGTCCAGGACGCGATGCCGCTGTGGCTTTGCGGGATCCTTTCCGAAGGCAGGATCAGTATAGGCAGCTTTTCAAAATACGGAGAGGCCTACCGGCAGCAGCTTCTCAAGGCGCAAAACTATTAAGAAGGAGAAACAACCATGTTTGATTCGATTTATTCTTCCACCGTCACACCGTCTCAGTTCTTTCTTATGACGGCGGTAGCGCTCGTCACGGGCTTTCTGTACTCGTGGATCATGAGCTTCCGCGTCCGTTCGACCAGGCGGTTCTTCATCGTCACGGCGCTGATCCCGTTCGTCGTTGCAGCCGTCATCACCTTCGTGAACGGCAACATCGGCGCCGGCGTTGCCATCGGCGGCGCGTTCAGCCTGATCCGCTTCCGCTCGGCTCAGGGCAGTGCGGATGAGATCGCGGCGATCCTGGTTGCGATGGGCTCCGGCATCACGTTCGGTATGGGATATATAGGCTACGGTATCGTGATACTGATCGCGCTTGCGATGTTGTTTCTTCTTCTCAGTTTTGTTCCTCTGTTCGATCATAAGAACATGGCGGCGGATCAGCTGCTCCGTATCACGATCCCGGAGTCGCTGGAATACAACGGCACGTTCGATGACATATTCGCCCGCTATCTTAAAAGTATAGAAAACGCCGGCGTCAAGACGACCGGCATGGGCAGTATGTTTCGGATTTCGTATAAGGTGCAACTGAAAAATCCTGCCGAGGAAAAGGCGTTCATCGACGAACTTCGCACGAAAAACGGCAACCTCGAAGTTGCGCTTCTGCCGTATACCGAAACTCAGAATCAACTGTAAAGAAGTTCAGTACTTGCGAGTATGCTTATAGAGGGAAAGCTGAAGAAAGCGCCCGAAGCCGGGGCCCGGATGTTAATGGAGCAGGCTTGACCGGGCCCCGCCTGAGTTATTTTTGCGTGATGCGCCGTTCAACCGGGAGGACCGCCATCAAAGCAGTCTGCGGAAATCCCGCACCCTGTGAAAGGTGATGTAGTTCGAGTTGTGGAAGCTGTTCGCGGAGTTGAACGCCGTCCGCGAGAGGTATATGAGGTCGTTTCCGTCGATGATGAAATCGATGTACTGGAAGCCGACGGCCTTCGGGTCGGCATGCCTGAAGTCGATGAGGTCGTCGCAGACTTTCCAGCGGACGAGGTCGCGCGACGAGATGAGCGACATAAGATTGCGGCGCGTGGGCGGATCGTCGAGCATGCGGCTGACGAGCGCGATATAATTTCCAGACTGTTCGTCGTATTCGATCTGCCATTTCGAGGGTGTCGACGGGATGTCGCGCAGGCCCTCGAAAGTCATCTTAGCCTCCGGTCTTGCCGGATCGAAGCTCAGGACCAGCGTTTTTCCGGGACAAATACGCAGAAAATCGAGCACCCTGCCGTCGGGAGATGTCACGAGGCTGCCCTCGATGCCCCCGGCCTTCGCGGCCTCGGGGTATTCGGCGGGGCAGTCTTTTCTTATGTTCCAGGGCTCGCTGCAGACCCAGTTCGACGCGTCGAGCAGGTCGGCGTCTTCCGGCGCCGAGATGACGGCGTCGAGGAAGAGCCCGCGTGTCCACGAGCCGTACTGGACGTCGGTCATGATCCGTCCGCCTGCGATATGGACGCGCATCGGCGCCCTGTGCCAGCCGTCCTCGCGGTTGTTCGCGGATCCGCGGAAGAGGACGGTCGGGACCGTCCAGGTTCTGCCCGAGTCGTCCGAGCGTCCGATCAGCAGGTCTCCGTATTCGTTCGAGCAGCCGAGCATGTAAAGCGCTCCGCGGAACATGAAGAGCTTGCCCCAGAAGAGGGGGAAGATGTCGGTCACACGGTGCCAGCTGAGGCCGCCGTCGCACGATTCGAAAAGGCTGCTGAGGTTGGAGGGCATATCCCTGCCGAAGACGTCGTGAGAGGCAAGGAGCCGGCCGTCGGGCAGCCGCAGCAGGGATGGAGAGGCGACGTAGCGCCCCGAGAAGGCGCAGGCGGGGTCGTCGGGATGGAGATAGTTCACGACGGTCCCGGGCACATATCCTGTCCTCGCGAGCCGGACGGACGACCTCCTGCCGTCGGGAGCCTCGACCGTTATCTCGTGATCTGTATCCGGTTCAAGGCCGCATATCTCGCAGCTGCCGCCCGAGAGGGGCACCGACGAAAGGGGGGCCTCTCCGCGTCTGCCGTATACGGCCCGAAGGCCGTCCGACCCGAGAGGGTCGGCGTACTCGAAGCTGACCGACCGCTCGCCCGGCGCGAGCCTCGAGATATACGGAACGTTCCCGCAGCCGGGAGGCGCGTAGTGTTCTGTGTTCCAGGCTGTTACCGCTCTCATTTGCGCCCCCTGTCCGGATTTACTTCCTCTCCCTCGAGGAAGACGGCCTTTACTTCGGCGGTGTCGTCGATGAGCAGAAGATCGGCGCGCTTGCCGGCTTCAAGACTGCCGTATTCGGCGTCGTCGCCCAGCATCCGCGCGGGGTTCAGGCTTGCCATGCGCACCGCCTGGCAGATGCCGCAGCCGGTGTGCGACATCATGTTGCGGACCGCGCGGTCGAGCGTCAGATGGCTGCCGGCGAGCATGCCTTCGCTGTCGTAATTGAGGTCGGGGCCGTAGAGTATCCCCGCCGCGGCGTTGTTTTTGTACCCGTGTACGTCGGGCATCGAGTCGGAGATCAGT
The DNA here is from genome assembly GCA_017454675.1 of Clostridia bacterium. Lineage (GTDB taxonomy): Bacteria > Bacillota > Clostridia > Oscillospirales > CAG-272 > CAG-390. The sequence goes on along the minus strand of JAFTCN010000006.1, from coordinate 5,355 downwards.
ATGATCTTCTCCGGGCCCTTGATCCGGTAAACGGTGCGGAGCATGTCGGGATCGACGTGTATCCCGTTCTCGTCGGCGATCAGCTCGGCGTACATGTCGGGGCTGTAAAGCGTGAACTCGTCGCAGCCGGCACCTACGGTGCCCTGCGCGCGCCCCGGGCACTTGCCCGAATCTCCGTGGTGAGTCTGAAGTCTGAGGTTCCACCGCCGGAGGGCGCGGCACTGCGCCGACGTGGCGCGCGAATGCCCGAGCGCGAAGATCGCGCTCGGGTCGGCTGCGGCGACTTCGCGGATGAAGCCCGCGATCCCCGGCCTCGCGGGATCGACCGCCCAGATACGGGCGAATCCGCGAAGCTCCGCGATGAGCGGCAGATAGTCGTTCCGGTCGATCTCGCCGTTCCATAGTATCGCTGTCTGATTGCTGCCGAAGCCGCCCATATACGGGCCTTCCATATAAATCCCGCGGATGATCCTGCCGTCGCCGGTCTGCGACGCCTCTTTCAGGATCCGTGCCGCCGAGAGGATCTCGGGGAGGGGAAGATCGTGGTAGAGCGTCGGCAGGACCGACGTCACCCCGTGCGACAGAAAATGCCGGCAGTCGGTCTGCGGGTCCGCGTGGAAGAGCGCCCGCGGGCCGCCGTGGTTGTGTATGTCGACAAATCCGGGCGAGGTGTAGAGACCTCCGGCGTCGATCAGCGCGGAGCCGGCGGGGATTTCCGTTTCGCCCCGCTTTCCCAGCGACACGATCCTTCCGCCTTCGAAATTCAGCACGCCGTCGAAGACGATCCCGTCCTCGAGTATCAGTTTCGTATTTATCAGCGTCTTCATGTGTTGTTTCTTTTCTTTCTTCACTCACCCTTCGCCGGCCTTTCCGTCCGGCTCAGAGCTCGGCGTCCGTTATACCGTCGTGCCAGCTGGCAAAGGGCTTTGCGATCGCCTCGGAGACATAGCAGACGCCCTTCCCGAGCCTCATGATCGACGCCGGGCACTCTTTGCTCACCGGTCCGTACAGCTCGATGCGCGAGATCATCCGCTGCCACGAGCTGCCGTCTGCATTGACGAAATTGTGCAGCTCGACGCGCTCCTTCGCGTGCATGATGTCGCGCGGGCCGATCGTCGCGGCCTTCGGAGGCACCGCCCAGACGTCTCCCGACGCTCCCATCGGCGCGAAGAGCGAGTTCTCGCACACCGTGAGCGGCACTTCGGTCACGATCCTCGAGCCGAGCGAGCAGAATTCCTCAAGGGAACCGGCAGCGAATTCGGGGCTTCCGGGATCGATGAACGCGGTGTGTCCCGGCCAGCCGGTCGCCGAATAGACGACGTCCGCTCCGCCGCCCGTAATGTCGTCGATGATCTGCGAGTACACTCCGTCGGCGCTGTTTTCGTTCGTGTGGATGTGCCAGTGGTCGAGCGGCGGGCGCAGGTCCTCGCGGATCCTGTAGTAGAAGTGGTTGAGGAAGGAGTATCCGAGGCCGGCGCCGTAGGTCAGCGGCGCGACGTTGCCGTCTTCGTCGGCCCATTCGTCCATCGCGAAGGCGTGCACGTTGCGGGCTGAAATGTTGAATCTGTTCAGCATGTTAGCGACCGACGAATACGCCGCCGGCCACTGGTTCGGACAGATCATCGAGAACGGCCTGTCCTCGATGTCGGACATGAGTATGCGGTAAAACATGTCCTGCACCATGTGGAGCGTCGGATCGAGGACCACCTTCACCGAGAAGCCGTTTTCGTTCTCGTATTCCATTTCGTCGCGCCGTATGTTCCGTATCCGCTCGAGTTCGTCGAGCGGCAGGCCGCAGTTCGGCAGCCATGACGCGGGTCTGAATCTGAATTCGTCGTAAAGTCCCATGAAAAGCCTCTTTTTCTGTCAGTTCAGTCGACGGGGATCGCCACCTTGCGGTGCGACAGTTCGTCGTAGGCGAAATAATCGGACGCGGGAAGTCCCATGTCGCGGAAGACGCCGGCCCAGCGCTCGGGCATGTCGTCCCTGTAGAACCATGGCCTGAAGCCGAGGCGCAGGTAGGTTTTGATCGCGGGACGCCGGAATTCGTCGGTCAGCAGCTGTATGCGGTGCGCTCCGCGCTCTATCATATAGTCGAGCGGCGCGGCGCAGAGCGAAAGTGACAGATGCCTGCCCATGAACTCCTCGGCGATGCCAACCTCGTGCAGGCTCGGCGTTTTGCCGAATTTGGCCGTCGCTGTGCCGGCGATCGCTCCGTCAGACGATCTGCAGATGAGGAATATGCGGTCCGGCACGCAGTCGGGATCGCCGAGCATGTTTTTTTCGAACCACTCGGGCGTCCAGGGGTCGGTGTGCAGCGACTTCCAGAGGGTGTGGTTTGCGTGCAGCCAGCCCTCGGTGTCCGAGAGGTCGCCCTCTTTCAGTGTCCTGATGAAATACCCGTCGGGCGCGGGGATGCGGTAGAGTTCGTCCCTGAAAAGGAGCATTGATATCTGATTGCTCATGTTGACTCCGGTACTCACGCGGAGATACCTTCATTCCTTCCTTTCGGTCTGTTTTTGAAAAATGCCTGTCTTTGCGGAAAAATGTTGTATGACCGGAACGCTACGGATCTTTTTTATTTGTACATGGGACCGTAAGCCGCGCACGCGCGGTAGTCCTGTCCCTCTTTGTCCATGCCGAAGGCGCCCCATGCCGCCGGCCGGAATATCATGTCTTCGGGAACATTGTGCATGCTCACCGGAATGCGCAGGACAGAGCAGAGAGTTATAAGATCCGCGCCGATGTGTCCGTAGGATATCGCGCCGTGGTTGGCTCCCCAGTTGTTCATCACATCGTATGCCGAGGCGAACGGGCTGCCGGGTCTCGAGCTGTCGCATCTGGGGGTGAACCAGGTGCAGGGCCAGGTGTAGTCGGTGCGCTTCCAGAGGATGTCGGAGACCGTGTCGGGCAGTGATACTGTCCAGCCCTCGGCGATCTGGATGACGGGCCCCAGTCCCTTGACAAGGTTGAGCCTGATCATCGTGGCGGGCATCTCTGCCCTCGTGAGGAAGCGGGAAGAGAAGCCTCCGCCGCGGAAATAGCCGTTGTCGGCGGCGCACCAGACCGTCGCGCCGAGCATCTTTTCCGTATCCTCTTCGGTGACGTCGTACCAGCGCTTGATCAGCGGTCTGCCGCTGCTGTCCTTCACTTCGCCGCACGCGTCGAGGCAGCACGCCCCGGAATTGATGAGGTGTATGAAGCCTCCCGCCTCGGCGGCGTGTCCGGTCGTTTCGTAACCGGTCACGCGCTTCACCGACTCGCTGCTCCAGAAGGTCCGGACGTCGGCGAACATCTGCGGTCTGCCGGTCAGGAGCTTCATGAAGAGCATCGAGATGCCGTTCAGCGTGTCGTTTTCGGTCGCCAGGATGTACGGCTCGCGAACGCCGTCCCAGTCGAACGACGAGTTGAGGATCGCCTCGCCGAAGTCGCAGTTGGGATAGAAGTCGGTCCACTGGCGCTGCCCCTGGAAACCGGCCGCGATAGCGTTGTGGCCTGCCATCTCCTCCTCGCGACCCGCTGGAAGGTTCGGGTTGCCGTTCATCAGGTCCTTGATTATCACCGCCGTCTTGACCGTGAATTCCCAGTCTTTTTCCTTCTGTTCGGGCGTTTTGCGCACGAAAGCGGGGTTCTTGTCGAATCCCTCCGGGCAGTTGGCCTTCGTCCAGGCGATGGCCTTTTCATATTCGGCCCTGTCGTAGATCTCCTCCGTTATGCGCCTGATGATCTCGACCTCGTCGACCGACTCGACGCGCATGCCGAGGTATTCCTCGAGAAATTCGGGGCTGATCGACGAACCGCCGATGCCCATGCAGACCGACCCGATCTGCAGGTACGACTTCCCCTTCATCGTGAGCGCCGCGACGGCCGCCCTCGCGAAGCGGAGCAGCTTCTCGCGGACATCATCCGGCATCGACATGTCATCGGCGTCGCGGACGTCCCGCCCGTATATCCCGAAGGCGGGCAGGCCCTTCTGCGCGTGCGTCGCGAGCACCGACGCGAGATAGACCGCGCCAGGCCGCTCGGTGGCATTGAATCCCCAGACGGCCTTGACCGTCGACGGGTCAGTGTCCATCGTCTCCGAGCCGTAGCACCAGCAGGGAGTGACCGAGAGTGTGATCGACACGCCCTCGCGTCTGAACTGTTCGGCGCACGCCGCAGCCTCCGCGACGCGCCCGATCGTCGTGTCAGAGATCACGACTCTGACCGGCTCGCCGTTCGAGTATCTGATCTCCTCCTCGAACAGTTTTTTTGCCGCGCGGGCCATACTTACGGTCTGCTCCTCGAGCGATTCTCTGACCTTCAGCGGCCCGCGGCGCCCGTCGATGATCGGCCGTATGCCGATGACGGGATACTCTCCGATAAGTCTGCTTTTTGCCATTTTTATCTCCCCTTTGCCCGGTATCGGGCTGTTCTGAGCGGTGATCAGACGCATAGCGTATGACCTGATGCTATTTTATCATATTTTCATCCATTATTCAATCGTTTTCGCGCCCGTCGGACGAAATTCCGCCCGTTCGGCCCGCCGCGGACCGCGGTGCCTCCTGCCGGCCGTTCCGCTTGCGTAATAACCGTAAAGAACAAAATACAGGACGCCGCGTTCCCGCGGCGTCCTGTCCTGCCGGCTCTCCTTCCGTTTTTTGTTACCGGGAGGCACTTTCGGGGCCTCTGAACGAGCTGCGCCTTGCGCGCTCCTCCTCCGAAAAATCGTAGTATGCGTGTACCAGCGAGCGGTATCCGAGTTCCTTCATGTCTTCATAGCGAACGTTGAACCGCGCCTTGGTCCGCTTCCCGCTGATGAGAAAACGTATGCAATCCTGGGCGTAGCGGTCTATCGTCCGGAGGGAGGCGTCGGTGTTGATGACAGGGAAATACCAGTATGTCCAGGACAGCTCGCTGCCTTCCCGGCTCTCAAAAAGTTTGTTGTTGAATATGCGAATGAAAGCCTTCGCCGCCTTCTCACCGCCGAGCCCGTTACGGGCCGACCACCGGGCGAGTGCACGGGCTTTTCTGCGCATCTTCCCCTTCAGTTTCGCTACCGAAGCCGGCGCTACGTCCACCTTTCCTCCGCGGCAGAAGAAGCCCAGGTAAGTGAATCCCTCTTCGGGCGAGCGGAGTTCCTCCTTCGAGCGGTTGACCGACAGCCCGGCATCCTCCAGGACGCCGTGAAGTTCCTCCGCGGCCGCCTCAGCGCCTTCGCGTGTTTCGGAGAATACTATTATGTCGTCCGAGTATCTGGCGTAGACCGCTCCCTTTTCAGCGAAGGACGAGTCGAGGTCAGCGAGGTAGAGATCGGCGTAAAACGACGCGACAGGCGTGCCCGCCATGATCCCCTTCTGCTCGAAGACGGTCTTT
>JAFTCN010000056.1 GCA_017454675.1 Clostridia bacterium | reverse complement strand
GGAAGTTGCGAAACCGCCTGCCGAAAATCCGGTCACAAGCAGCGTATCCGGCTCTCCGACGTACTGCTTTACCTGTTCGACGTAAGCGGAATAGTTGCTGTAGCCGGTGTGATATACGGTCTTATTCCCCTCATGGATTCCAGTACCTGCGTGAAAATCGCCCGTCGCATAGGGGATCACGATAAAGTTCCAGTCCCTGAAGGGATTATCCTCCGTGTCGCTGCCGATACCGCCCTGCGCGACAAAGTCCTGCGCCGTCATATTCGTTGCAAAGAACTTGTTGCCGCCCTCGGAGGTCTCGGGGGTGATGCTTACGCCGCCTCCGAAGAAATACACGACAACCTTGTTTTCCGTACCCTTGCGGAAGATGCCGTGCCATTCGCTGCCGTCGGACGATTTTGCGCCGTCGACCGTTACCTCGTACCACTTTCCGATCTCCGGTTCACCCTTGAGGACCGGAAACGATTTCAGAAACGTGGCTTTCAAAAGTGCAAACACGCCCACCGCTATGACTGCGATCACGATCGCGATTATGATCAGGACTTTCACTGCTTTGCCGCCCTTTTTTCTCTGTTTCATCTTTTTCCTCCGAAATTCAAAATACCTCTTGACTTTTTGTCGAGACAAGTGTATCATAAAAGAAGCGATGTGTCAAGTGTATCAGCGAAAATGAGACAGAACGGAGATTGTGTATCGTCATGAAGAATATGAATAACGCCGAAAAGAACAGCTACGTCAAAGAACATATCACAAGTACGCTGATCGGCATGATGAAAAAACAAAATCTCACCGAAATATCGGTTAGAGATCTGTGCAGCAAAGCCGGAGTCGGAAGGGCGTCCTTTTACAGGAATTACGTAACGAAGGATGACGTTCTGATCGCATATATCACGGCTGAGTGGAGAAAGTACGAAAAAGCTCACGATTTGAAGAAACACAGGATCAATGACGTCTACCGTGTGCAGAGGTATTTTGAATTTTGTCTGTCTATGAGAGAATTGAACGATATCCTGCTTCGGCAAGAGCAGACGGCGCCGATCCTTAAAGCGTATGAAACCATTTTGTCCGACCTTGACCGGGGCGTTCCGCGCGAATCGTTTGAGAGCTTCTATATGGCGTACGGTCTGTTCGGTATTTTTTTGAAATGGGCGAAGGGAGGATATTCCGAAACTCCGGCTGAAATGACGGAAATCGTTACCGAGCGGATATTCAAAGACTATCGGGTAGATACGCTGTGAATCACACAAGAGTCAAAAGCGCACGGTTATATAAGACGGATATAAAAAGAACGCCGGTCATCAAGATCAGCACTCTTTTTGGTTGCGGGGTGGGGACTTGAACCACCTGACCTCCGGTTTTTTCTCGCAAACGCTTTGCGTTTGCTTCGCCCGTTTGCGGTGCCCGAACAACGCTGCGGGCGCTTCGCGCTGTTCCTTGCGTTTTTCGACCGCAGCACCCCCTTATGCCTCGCTTCATCCGCCGCCGGCGGCGCTCGGCAACGGGCCCCAACGAGCTCCGCTCGCCGGTCTCATAACCCGGCTGAGATCGTTCAGTTTCTCTTCTCAACGAAGAAATCCGGCGTCCGCCCAATGGCGAACGCCGGATTTTTGGTTGCGGAGGTGGGACTTGAACCCACGGCCTCCGGGTTATGAGCCCGACGAGCTACCAACTGCTCCACTCCGCGGTAATATCGGTGCCGGTGACCGGATTTGAACCGGTACGATACTCTCGTATCAGCGGATTTTAAGTCCGATGCGTCTGCCGGTTTCGCCACACCGGCGGAAATCTGGCATTACTTCCTGAATGCCTGTATATTATAGCACTTTGATTTCGTTATGTCAAGACTTTTTTCGCCGGTCGCCCTTATTTCCCGAAATCTGTTTTTATTGACAATTGCCCTCCGATACAGTATAATTATAAACTGATATAAAAAAGAGAGGACCGGATTTCCGCATAATGAAAGCCGTAATAACCGTGACCGGTAAGGACTCGGTCGGGATCATCGCGTCGGTCGCCGAGAACTGTTCGAAGGCCGGCGTTAATATCATCGATATCTCCCAGAGCGTCATGAAGGAGTACTTCGCAATGATCATGCTCGTCGACATCGACGGACTCAACACCGAGTTCGGCGAGTTCGTCGACCGCATGACGAGGCTCGGGAGAGAGCACGGACTCGTCATCTCGACGATGCACGAGGATATCTTCAATTCGATGCACCATATCTGAGCGGGGAGCCTGTGTGTAAATGCTCAACATTTCGGATATCATCGAGACTATAAACATGATAAGGGAGGAGAACCTCGACATCCGCACCGTCACGATGGGCATCTCCCTTATCGACTGCGCCGGCGACGACGTGAAGTCGGTGTGCTCCCGCATATACGACAAAATCACAAAGAACGCCGAGCGTCTCGTCCCCGTCTGCAACGACATCGAAAAGCAGTACGGCATCCCGATCGTCAACCGCAGAGTGGCTGTGACTCCGGTGTCGCTGATAGGCGGCAGATTTTCTCCGGACGACTATATAAAGATCGCTCACACGCTCGACGAAGCCGCCGACGCCGTCGGCATCAATTTCATAGGAGGGTACGGCGCTCTGGTACAGAAGGGCTGCACTAAGGGAGACGACGCACTGATAGAGTCGATCCCCTACGCGCTCGCCGAGACAGGCAAGGTGTGCTCCTCTGTCAACGTGGCATCGACGAAAGCCGGCATCAACGTCGACGCGATAAGAAAGATGGGCGAGGTCATAAAGAAGACGGCAGAGCTCACCGCCGGGGAAGGCTCGTTCGGCTGCGCCAAGATCGTCGTATTCGCGAACGTCCCAGAGGACAACCCGTTCATGGCGGGCGCCTTCCACGGGGTCAGCGAGCCCGAGACGGCGATAAACGTCGGAGTCTCGGGACCCGGGACCGTCGCGTCGGCGATACGCCGGGCAGGGAACTGCGGGCTCACCGAACTCGCGGAGACGGTAAAGCGCACCGCCTTCAAGATCACCAGGGTCGGCCAGCTCGTCGCGTCCGAGGCTTCGACAAGGCTCGGCGTACCATCCGGCATAGTCGACCTCTCGCTCGCCCCCACGCCGGCGGTAGGCGACTCGGTGGCGGTCATACTTGAGAACATGGGACTTGAGCGTTGCGGATGCCCCGGCACCACGGCTGCTCTCGCGCTCCTCAACGACGCTGTGAAGAAGGGCGGGGTAATGGCATCCTCGCACGTCGGAGGGCTCTCAGGTGCCTTTATTCCGGTCTCTGAGGATGCCGGAATGATCGCCGCGGCGAAATCTGGAGCGCTGACGCTCGAAAAGCTCGAGGCGATGACGGCTGTCTGCTCGGTAGGCCTCGATATGATAGCAATCCCGGGGGATACCGACGTATATACGATCTGCGGCATTATAGCAGACGAGATCTCGATCGGTGTGGCAAACACCAAGACGACCGCCGTGAGGCTCATCCCCGCGGTCGGGCGGAAGGTCGGCGACGAGATAAACTTCGGCGGACTATTCGGAAGCGCCCCGGTGATGAGCGTAAACAGGCTCTCTCCGGAGGGTTTCATATCGAGGGGCGGACGCATCCCGGCCCCGATACACAGCCTAAAGAACTGATCATCCGCGGGAGACGGCGGCGTTGACTGACAAACATCGAAAATAGAAAGTTACGGGGAACTGCAATTTGACGACAAAGAAAAGATCGATAAAAGACAAGCGCTTCGGGACCGAGAGGGCTCTTTACGCGCTGCGCGACGCGAAGGTCGTGAACTGCCGCTTCGAAGGCCCGGAGGACGGCGAATCGGCGCTCAAGGAGAGCAGAGGGGTCGCGGTCGAGAACTGCTCGTTCTCGCTGCGTTATCCATTCTGGCACGCCCGGGACTTTTCGGTGAAGGACTGCACGTTCGACTCCGGCGTCAGGGCACCGGTCTGGTACGCGTCCGACGGTTCGTTTAAGGATTGCCGCATAGAGGGCGTCAAATGCCTCCGTGAATCGAAGAACGTCGCGTTCGACAGCTGCAGCGCGGTCTCGGACGAATTCGGATGGCGCTGCGACGGAGTGGATATCCGGGACTCGTACGTCGAGTCGATGTACTTCCTGTTCGAGAGCCGCAACGTTTCGGTCCGCGGTCTCAGAATGAAGGGCAAGTATTCATTCCAGTATGTTGAGAACATGGTGATAGACGATTCTGAGCTCGATACCAAGGACGCCTTCTGGCACACGAAGAACGTCACTGTGCGCAACACCGTCATAAAGGGCGAATACCTCGGATGGTACTCCGAGGGGCTGACGCTCATAGGATGCCGGATCTCAGGCACCCAGCCGTTCTGCTACTGCACCGGGCTGAAACTCATCGGATGCACTATGGACGGGTGCGACCTCTCATTCGAATATTCCGGAGTCGAGGCTGACATCGTGGGCCGCATCGACTCTGTCAAGAATCCGCGCAGCGGGCATATCACTGCAGACAGCATAGGGGAGATCATCCGCTCGGATTCCGTCATGCCCAGCGACTGTGTGATCACCGAAAGAGCGAAAGAAGGAGATACTGAATGAAAGTCAGAACGATCCGTGCTGCATTGTGCAGGTGGGGCTCGCTCGCCGCCTGTGCGTTGATGATACTCTCGGGCTGCGGCCCAGAAGTTCCCGACGTGACTACCGGAGCGGAAGACACGACTGCGGCTGCCGTTACCGTGGCGCCGCGCTTTCCGATGGCGCTCATGGAGGGCGGAAAGAGCGTATGTCCAGTTGTCAGAGGCGACAGGGCGGACGAGCTGACTGTCGCGGCGGCGATGGATTTCAACCGCAGATTTACCGAACTCACAGGTTCAAGGCTCGACATCCGTACCGATTATCTGAAACCGGGGGAGACAGCCGACGGGGACGCCCGCGAGATCCTCATAGGCGACACGAACAGACCCGAATCGGCGTCCGCCGCCGAAGGGCTTGAAGCCGGATGCTTCAGGATAAGGACGGCAGGCCGCAAGATAGTGATCTGCGCGTCAAGGCCGGAGCTCCTTGAAAAAGCCCTCGACTGCTTCTTCGGTGTGATACTTGCGGACGCCGGCACCGCCGAGGCCGGATCCGGATACGCGCGGGTGCTGTCCGATATCGACTACACCTCGGAGAAGATCTCGCTGCTTTACGAGACTCTGTCTGCTGGCGGAACATTCTCGTCTGTGTGCTCCGAAATGATCACGGTCCCGCTCCCGGAAGACGGATTCTACCCACAGGGCGGCTGCAGCGACGGCCGGTATTACTATCAGGGATTCGTCAAACGCGACTACGTAAACAACGAAAAAGACAATATCGACAGGATAGTGAAGGTCGAGATGGCGACCGGCAGGGTGGTGAAGGTGAGCGGCGATCTCTCGCTGAACCACTGCAACGATCTGTCGTATATACCCGATACGGGGCAGCTTGCCGTCGTGCACAACAATCCCAACCGCACATACGTGTCGTTCATCGACGCCGAAGAGCTGACTTTCATCACGACGAAGAAGCTCACCTTCACCATCTACTGTCTCGACTACCAGCCGGCGGCAGGCAGATACGTCATAGGGCTCTCGGGTGGGCAGAACTTCCGCTTCCTCAACGAAGACCTCAAGATGGGCGAATACACCGCCGTTCACAATTCCACGCCGTCCACGAGCGGATATACCACCCAGGGCTGCGCGAGCGACGCGAACTTCATCTATTTCGTGCTCTACAATAAGAACGTCATCACAGTTTACGACTGGGACGGGGACTTCGTGGGCGTCATCGAGCTCGACGTCGGGAACATCGAGCCCGAGAACATCTCGGTGGTCGACGACACGATATACGTGGGATGCGCAAAGAACGGCATGACTCTGTTCAAAGTCATACCGAAACTAAAGACCGAATAAATCCGGCAAACGGAACGCCGCGGCGGTGGCCGCGGCGGGTGTGGG
>JAFTCN010000055.1 GCA_017454675.1 Clostridia bacterium | reverse complement strand
CTCCGCTTCTGCTTCCGCTTCTGCCTCTGCTCCGCTTCTGCTTCTGCTCCGCTTCTGCTTCTGCTCCGCTTCTGCTTATGCTCAGTTTTCGCCGGCTGCTCCGGCTTTCGCCGCGGCGGCCAGTTCGTCGGACAGCCTCACGAAGTCGGAGCAGGAAAGCGTCTCGCCCCTGGCCGACGGGGAGATCCCCGCCCTTTCCGCCGCCGCGGCGATCTCCGACTTGGATATATCCGGGAATGCCGACGACAGCGCATTGGCAAGCGTCTTCCTGCGCTGGCAGAAGGCTCCCCGCACCGCTCCGAAAAACAGTTCCTCATCCTGCGGCACGCACGGCTTTTCGCGGTACATGGCTATTCTCACTACCGCGGATTCGACCGAAGGCGGCGGCAGGAAGAGCGAAGGCGGCAGCTTTGCCAGCTTTTCGCTCCTTCCGTAATACGAACTGTATACCGTAAGCGAACCGTAATCCGGCGTCCCCGGCGCGGCGCACAGCCGGTCTGCCACTTCGGCCTGTACTGTCACCGTGATGCTCTCGAAGGGCAGTCCCGACGACAGCAGTTTCAGCAGGATGGGCGTCGTTATATAGTAAGGAAGATTGGCACAGACGGCCACGCCGCCCCTCGCAAAGTCTTCCTTCAGCAGCGACGCGAGGTCGGCCTTCATGACGTCGGCCTCGATCACCGTCACGTTTTTGTCGTCCGCCAGCGTATACGCGAGCAGCGGGATGAGTCCGCGGTCGATCTCAAGAGCGACCACCTTCTCATATCTCACCGCCAGCTCGTGCGTCAGCGCACCGAAACCCGGTCCGATCTCAAGGACTGTCTTCGTATCGTCTCCGGCACAGAAGCCGGCGATGGACTCCACCGCGGACTTGTCTGTGAGGAAATTCTGACCGTATTTCTTTCTGAAACTCAGCCCGAACGCCCCCATTATGTTTTTTATCGTGAGAGGATCGCAAAGATTCATCGTGGCACCCTTTCGCAGCGGTGCACCGGGCACCGCTCTGAAATGTATTATACAATAAACCGTTCATCCAGTCAAGAAAAACCGCGCCGGGCGCCGTTCACTCACAAGGACTTCGACGCCTGGCCGATAGCGAAAAAATTAGCACTCTCGACTTGACAGTGCTAAAAATGTGTGCTATAATAATACACGAAATGAAAAAACGGAGGTGAAACACCGTGAATATTGAAAAATTCACCAAAAAAACGATAGAAACTGTCGAGCTGGCACAGAAGACTGCCAAAGAACATGGCAATCAGGAGATCGATCAGGAACATCTAGTCCTTGCGCTACTCGACGTGGACGGGTCGCTGATAACCCGGCTGGTATCGGCGATGGGGAAGGATGCTGCCGGATTGCGCGCCGCGACAGAGTCGGCGGTAGACAGAAAACCGAAGGTGAGCGGCGGAGACCTTTACTTCTCCCGCGACGCGTCGGACGCCCTATCAGGCGCCGAGGACGAGGCGAAGGCGATGCGCGACGAGTACATCAGCGTCGAGCATCTCTTCCTTTCTCTGCTGGCGAAGCCGAACCGGACAATAGGAAAGATCTTTTCCGACTTCTCTATCACGAGAGAGGGATTTCTCGCGGCGCTGTCCGGAGTCCGCGGAAACCGCCGGGTGACTGAAGACTCCCCGGAGGACACCTACGACGCGCTGGTAAAATACGGGCGCGATCTGGTGGACGTTGCGAAAAAACAGAAGCTGGATCCCGTCATCGGTCGTGACGACGAGATAAGGAACGTCATACGCATCCTGTCCCGGAAGACCAAGAACAATCCGGTGCTCATAGGAGAGCCGGGAGTCGGTAAGACGGCGGTTGTCGAAGGGCTGGCTCAGCGTATCGCCCGTGGGGACGTTCCGGATTCTCTGCGGGATAAAAAGCTCTTCTCGCTTGACATCGGCGCTCTTATAGCCGGAGCCAGCTACCGCGGCGAGTTTGAAAAGAGGCTCAAGGCGGTGCTCGAAGAGGTCAGAAGCTCCGAGGGAAAGATCATCATGTTCATCGACGAGCTCCACCTTATCGTCGGAGCCGGAAAGACGGACGGCGCTCTCGACGCCGGCAACATGCTAAAACCCATGCTGGCTCGGGGCGAGCTCCACTGCATAGGCGCGACGACCCTTGACGAATACCGCAAATATATCGAAAAGGACGCGGCGCTCGAGCGGCGTTTTCAGCCGGTGACGGTCGACGAGCCTACGGTGGCTGATACGATATCCATCCTACGCGGGCTGAAGGAAAGATACGAAAACTTCCATCACGTCACCATCCAGGACTCGGCTCTCATAGCCGCAGCGACGCTCTCGGACAGATACATATCCGACAGATTCCTTCCCGACAAGGCGATCGACCTGGTGGACGAAGCCTGCGCCATGATCAAGACCGAGCTCGATTCGCTCCCTGCCGAGCTTGACAGCGAGCAGCGGAAGATAATGCAGCTGGAGATCGAGGAGACCGCTCTGAAAAAGGAGACCGACAGTCTGTCAGTCGAAAGGCTGGACGAGATCCGGCGGGAGATCGCCGAAAGAAAAGAGCGTTTTGCCGCCGAAAAGGCCCGCTGGGACAGCGAAAAGAGCGCCATCGGCCGCATTTCGAAGCTGAAAGAGGAAATAGCCTCGGTCAACGACTCAATAGAGATCGCAAAACAGGAATACGATTACGAAAAGGCGGCGGAGCTGCAGTACGGAAAACTGCCGGATCTGCGCAAAAAGCTTGCCGAAGAAGAGGCGAAGAGCGGAGAGGGAGGATTCGAACTGGCTCATCAGGCGGTCGATGAAGACGAGATCGCAAAAATAGTCAGCCGCTGGACCGGTATCCCGGTATCAAAGCTCAACGAAAGCGAGAAAAACAAGGTCCTTCACCTTGAGGATCACCTGAAGGGACGTGTCATAGGTCAGGACGAAGCGGTGACCAAGGTGTCCGAGGCGATCCTCAGATCGAAGGCGGGTATCAAGGATCCGAAGCGCCCGATAGGCTCATTCCTTTTACTCGGTACAACCGTCGTCGGCAAGACCGAACTGTCAAAAGCGCTGTCGGCAGATCTTGTCGACGACGAATCGAACATGGTCAGGATCGATATGAGCGAATATATGGAGAAGTTCTCGGTGTCGAGACTGATCGGAGCGCCTCCCGGATACGTCGGATACGACGAGGGAGGGCAGCTGACCGAGGCTGTCCGCCGCAAACCCTATTCGGTGGTCCTTTTCGACGAGATCGAAAAGGCGCATCCCGACGTCTTCAACGTCCTTCTTCAGGTGCTGGACGACGGCAGGATCACCGACAGCCAGGGCAGGACGGTGGATTTCAAGAACACCATCCTGATCATGACGTCGAATATCGGGTCCGAGTATCTTCTGAACGGTATCCGTGATGACGGCAGTATATCAGATGAAGCGGAAGCCGCGGTGAGCGCCGATCTGCGCGGACGCTTCCGCCCCGAATTTCTCAACCGTCTGGACGAGATAATCATGTTCCGTCCGCTAACGAAGGAGAATATCGCTGGGATCGTCTCGCTTATGATCGCCGACGTCAACAGACGTCTGTCCGACCGCGGGATCACTCTCGCTCTGACCGATCGCGCCGTGGAGAAGGTCGTGAGCGACGGATACGATCCGGTTTACGGAGCGCGTCCGCTCAGGAGATACATCCAGAAGCACGTGGAGACCGAGGCGGCGCGTATCATCCTGACGGGCGACGTCGGAAGAGGAAGCGTCATCGAGATCGACGCTGACGGAGGAAAACTGACCGGCAGGGTCAGATAAGATCCGGAACCGTCAGTCACTTACGAAGGCGGCACAAAAGCCGCTTCTTCGCAAAGTCCCGGGGCATCATACGCCTGTCATCTTCCGGCGTACCAGTCGTCGTAGAGAGATCCGTCGATGTTCCAGGCGTCCGACACGGCGAGAGCGGATATCATGCCGGCGGGTGTCCAGCACTCCGAGACTCCGGCGGCAGCGGAGTAGACTCCGCGTCCGTCGGGATAGCCCAGCGGTATATAGTGCATTCGCGCGCCGTGCGCGGACGGCTCCTGCGGCAGCTCAAATCCGCTTGTCGCGGAGCCTTCGTCCGCCGTCAGCGACATGAGTTCGGCCGACGTGTACTCCCCGAATGCGACCGAGAATCCGGTCTCCGGGAACATCACGTCCGCGGCCTGCGCTCCGGTCACGCATTCGTCCGCACCCGCCGGTTCCTCATACGGATGAGAGCAGACCGCCCTGACGGAGCATTCCGCCGTGACGGCGGCATAGAATCCGTACCCCGACCTGACGGTATACGTCCCTCCCGAGAATACGGTCGAACCTATCGACGGGTCGGGCGCGATGTCGATACGCGCCGACAGGACCGCGGTGTAGTCCGTCCTGTGGAATTCACCCGCGTCGGGGTCGTACAGCCACTCGTGCCATGTCGCGATGCCGTCACACTCATCGGGAGGATAGCAGACAGTGCCCGGGGCATCTGTATATCCCGGAGGCGGGACAGTCGAGTCCGCGGCCTCACGCGACGTCGATTCAAACGAGTCGGAGTTGTCATCCGGCGTGGAATCGGGATCGCCTCCGAAGACGAGTCCGGCCGAGATGACATAACGCCTGCCGGCGCCTTCGGGCACCCTCCATTTGAGCCACACAGCCGACGTCTCCCCTGCGGGAAGCGCCTCCAGGACAATGCGCCGCGACGCGGCGACAGCTCCATCCTCCCCTGCTTCCGCGGCGGTGATCACCACCGATACATCGTCGTCCGGGTATACCGAACGCTCTCCCCTGCACCCGACGGTGAAGGCGGACACGACCTCGGTCCCCTCGGTGTATCCCGCGTTCGGCTGCACTGCTTCGACATACAGGTCGAGTTCACCGGCGACGCCGGGTCCGCCGGGCTCCGGCGCCGGATATTCCGAAGACTCGAAGAATTCCATCCCCCAGCCGCCGTACTCCCCGATCGCCTGGAGCGACCACCATCTGCCGTCTGACGACAGCAGATCTCCCGCCGCGTCAGGATCGAACCCTTTGTGGCCGAACCAGTCGGTCTCGAGGTATACCGATGACGGCAGCGACCCGAAGACGAGCGACTGGACCGCCTGTCCCCCGAGGCCTCCGGTGAATATGCGCAGAGGCGAAAAGTCATAGCGCGTGCCCCCGGCGCTGAAGGCGTACCTGCCGTTCGCCGGCCACAACCCGGACGCGTCGGTGTTTCCTCCGGTCGAGAACCAGTTCCAGTATATCCCCTGTGACAGCCCGTATTCTGTCGCCGTGAAGAGAACGCTCTCGGCGCTCTCGCGCAGATAAGTCATGACGAGCGGCTCGTATACCACCACGAACGGCATCGCGTTGTGCCCGAGGGCGGGATCGACCGCGTCTCGCGGGATATCGATTCCCGCTCTGACCTCGCTCTCTCCGAGCCGGAAGGTGAACTCGTCTCCAGGAGAGGCGAAGAGAGACGTCCAGTAGTCGGTGCTGCCGTGCTCCTCAAGACTTATCTGCCGCAGCAGCGCAGTCAGCGTCGTGCGCGAGAGGAAATACTCCTCGGGAGTGACTGCGGACACCGCAGAGTAGCCACCGTCCCTGTTTTCTATGAACGAGGGGGAAAGATCCGAAGCAGCCCCCCTGCCGGCATAGCTGAAGATATCGCTGTCGGTGCCGTCCGGCTTCTTGAATACAGGCAGGTCCCACACCCAGTATTCGTATGTGTATTCGCCGGTGCGGGAGTTATATGTATAATCCGCCCATAGCAATTCGCCGTTGTTCCGGTAGTCTATTTTCCCCGGTCCCCCGACGAATGTATTTTTTTTAATTTGCCCTCCTAAGGCGAAGTTGACAAGGTCGACCCTGCCGAGCAGGGCGAACTGTCTGCCGTCCGAAGAAAGGCTCATCCCCGACAGCTCGCCTCCGAGCTCATCCTCATCCTGCGGATAGGTCCTGATATCCAGGCCTATGTACACCGATACCCTGTATCCGTATTCGTATTTGCGGTAAAAGGCGTAGTCCGCGGCATTGACGGTCCCGTTCGAGCCGTTGCCGTTCGATGTGTCGGCAGCCGCCGGGAGCGAGAGCAACGCCGCCGCGAGGAGCACGGCCGCCGCGAGCTGGAGCAGCTCCGCCCTCAGAAAGGCTCTGATGCCTTTCACTTCTTTTTCTCTGTTTTTCTTCCCTGTTGATGTCAAATCCTTCTTTGTCTGTCCTTTCTCTCGATTTATTCTTCCGGTGTGCCGGCTGACGCTGTTTTTTCACCCGGGGCGTCTCTGCGCCCGGACGCGCTCCGGGCTCACCTGAACGCCGGGTCGTAGTCCCTCAAGGTGAACAGCCAGGTGTCATACTGCGGGTGTATCCAGTAGCCGTAAACAAAGCAGTTCGGGCCATTCAAGAATCCGAATCCCCATTCGCATCCGCCGAGAGGTATGTCCATGAGCGCAGGTATGACCTTCAGTGTCACCTCTCCCGCGCTTACGTATATCTCGCAGTCGAGCGTGCTGCCGTCGCGCATGACGGCGGTGACCGGGTATCTCGTCCTGTCGTTCTTCCGGAGCTCCGGCAGAGAGACCTTCGGCAGCGCG
>JAFTCN010000054.1 GCA_017454675.1 Clostridia bacterium | reverse complement strand
CAACGCCGGCGACGTCACCCCGGAGGCGACCACCGAGCGCCTTGACGATTTCGGCCGTCCCTGGATCGACGACGATCTTCCCGAGACCCTCGATATGGGAGAGCGCACCTTTACCGTCCACATGAGAGGCAACGTGGAGGAGGTCGAGTGGTACGCTCCCGAAGAGAACGGCGAGACGCTCAACGACGCCATCTTCAAGAGGAACACGACCGTCGAGAGCAGATACAATTTCAAGATCAACGTCATAGCCGAGGGAAGCTATAAGGACTATGACTCCAAAGCCGTCCCGAAGATAACCGCCAGCGTCATGTCGGGCGACGGGACCTACGACCTGCTCGCCGGCTACAGCAAGGTGACCTCGCTCGCGACCTCCGGACTGCTGCTGGATCTGAGAAAGCTCGAACAGATAAACTTCGACAAACCCTGGTGGTCGTCGAACTTCAACGAGGAGCTCAGCGTCAACGGAGCAAACTATTTCGGAGTAGGCGCTCTTTCGCTGTCGATGGTCTACTCGATGGAGAACATCTTCGTCAATCTGGACATCCTGAAGGATTCCGCCGGCGAGGGATACAACATCTACAACACCGTCAAGGATCACAAATGGACCTTTGAGGAGGTCGAGGCCAGAGCAAAAGAGGGCTGGCAGGACAAGAACGGAAACGGCCAGGTCGACTCGCAGGACATCATAGGAATGGGCTTCCCCGACGCCGGAAACGCCGCCAACGGATTCATGTACTGTACCGGATCAAAATTCGGCTACCACACCGATGACGGAGGTCTTACCATAGAGGGACTCAATCTCGACAGGACATCTGATGTCATCGACGCCTGCATCGATCTTCTCTTCAAGGCGGAGGGAGTGTATCCCGCCGGCTCGACCGCCGTCGATTTCGCCGACGGCACCTCCCTCTTCTACTTCAGATGGCTCTACTGGGGCCAGACCGAGTACGCCCTGAAGATGGACAACTACGGCGTCGTTCCGATGCCTATGCTGAACATGGACCAGCCCGACTACGTGACGCCGGTACAGGGCGGAATGCACATCTACTGCATCCCGATCGACGTCAAGAACATCAAGCAGAACGCCATCATCACCGAGGCTCTTGCCGCGGAATCCTACAGATCGCTGCTTCCGTCCTACTTCGAGATCATCCTCAAGACCAGATACGCGAAGGATATGGAGACCTCTCAGATGATAGACATAATGTACGACACGGTCGCATTCGATATCGCCTACATCTACAGACACAACGTTTCCTATGTTGAATCGATCAGCGGGATAATAACCTCGCGCAACAACACCTTCAGTTCCACCTACAAGGCGTTAAAAAAGAGCGCCAGCCTCGGGTTCGAAAGACTCACATCGGATCTCTCACCCAAAGACTGACGGTCCCTGCGCAAATACATACCGGCCTGTCATTAAAGCCGCGCTTTAATGACAGGCCGCTTTCCTTTTGTCAGCCAAGACAGGTGCCGCCCCATTCCACGACGGTAAATCCCGTGCGGACGAAAGGTGTAAATGTCTGTTCCTTAAGGGAGACATACTCGTCGGAGGAACGGAAAGCCATGAAAACGCGAAGTACGGAATCCGGCGCCGGTGTTATCTCAAGTTTTGCCGTCTCAAGATACTCCTCACCGCAGAACCGGATCAGATTGTATCTGTTATTCTCCATCCGGGGGAGCCAGTAGCTGATAAATTCGTCAGATTCGTTCCCGGCCAGTCCGATCTCGGAAAGTGTTTTTTCGAGAAACTCGCGTGTTTGACTGCCCGCGACACAGAACCCCTCGGTTATCGTGAATTCACGGCTCGGGATGCCCTCCCAGAACAGATAGGGATAGGTTTTTCCGTCATCCGCAGTGATCCTGCCGTCGGGGCGGGCGGTCACATGCCAGCCGTCACGGTATGTCGGGATCGTTCTTGTGAAATATCCGTCAAAATCAAGCCTGACGAAGACCTCGGTCGTTTTTTGGGGATAGAGGTAGATGACGGGTTTGTCAAAGACAGGTTCTCCTTCATCCGGTCTTGAAACGCGGGAGTGGATGACCTTCGTGATTATCTTATCATAATGACCTTCATACGGGTCGCCGAACCGGTCTACGGTAACCGTACCGCGTTCTGCTACGGCGTCGGATTTGTAATACTCGACCTTGACGGTGTTGAAGATCTCATAATTGTGTTGTCCGCAACGGACGAATGTGTCATTTCCGTAGATCCAGTCGGCACCGTATTCCTCGACGTAGATATACACAATGTCGATATTTGAAGGCAGAGTGCTTTGTGAGCCGGCCGTATCCCGGCCTTCCGTGTTTTGTGAGCTGACAGTATCGGCGCTCTCCGTGTTTTTTGAGCTGTTCTGATCTGCGCACCCGGCAAGGGAAACGGCGGTCAGAATGACGGTTAACAGAATTGCAAGTGTCTTTTTCATAAGAAAAACCTCCTCAGATCTCAGACCGGCTCCCGGCGGTCAAGCAGCAGTTTCGCACCGCCTTCGGCCTCTATGTTTTCGGTCACGAGCCCGCTAACGGCGCCGGCTAGCGAGAGAACACAGTCTCCTCTTCCCCGGACGTCCCTAACGGTGATGTTATACGTCTCTTCCCCGGTGGAGTGACGGCTGCCGTACATATGCCGGTCGCCTATCCTCACGGCGAATATCCCGCGGTCCATATGAGGCGACCCGGCGGATTCGTCCCGGACTCCGTCGATCAGAATGTCGTGGAGCGGGATCCCGCCCTGATTCAGCAGCCTGACGTTCGTGCAGTAGGATGCCGTCCGTACGTTTCTGATCTCGACCCTGCAGATGTCGGGAGGCAGTCCCTCCACACTGAAGGTCCGCTCGATCAGCCCGTCAAGCGCTGTGAGCGCGACGCTGTCGTCCTCGGTAAAACCGGTGATGTTCTCTATCACGATGTCGCTGCATCCCTGCCTCAGGTCGATACCGTCGGCGTTCTTGACCAGCACCTCCTCGTATCTTGAGCGCTTAAGGCCGCGATAGGGGATGCCGTCGGGTCCGATCCCGGTGTCGTTCGCGCAGAAATCGACATCGCTGATACGGCCGTTTCTGCAGTAGAGGAAGTTCAGCGCCCACCAGCGCATGTTACGGCAGGAGATCCCCGAGACCCTGAAGCCGTCGACATTGGCAAACAGGAGAAGACTGTTCTTCCATACCGGCGGAAGTCCGCCGCTCAGATGATTCCTCTCCGACAGACCGTTGTACTCTCCTCCGTCGAGGACCGCATGTCCGTCGCCCAGGATGGAGATGTTCCTGTCCGCGCCCTCAGGCGTCCGGCCCTCCGGCGTCCCGCATCCGCTGTTGACGAACATATTGGAATAGCAGCCGTCGGCCATGCGCAGGTGGCATCCGGAAAGCCTCAGGGTGAAACCGGACGGGATGCGCACCTCCCTGTCTATTTCCCAGCAGCCCTTTATCCCGGCCGTGCGGCTGCCGTCCCTCAGGCCCTTTTCGATCTCGCCGGTGATATACCCGTATCCGTTTTTCTGAAATGCCATTTTTTCCTCTTTTTTTGCCTCGACTGCTTGATTTATAAAATCAAAAGTGATATAATAATTATGACGTTGTGTTTCACAACGATTCTGAATTCTGAATAAAGAGGTAAGAAGGGACGATGAGAGCGACAAAAAGGATCCTGATCATAGCACTTGCTGTTATGATGACCGTCACTATCGCCGGCTGCGGAAAACCATCCGGCCAAACCGAACAGACGACCGGCGGCGATATATCGGGGGAGGGGACTCCTCCCGAAACGCAGCCTGAGACCGCGTACATCGATACGCTCGAGAAGAGGGACCTCGGTGAAGCGACGTTCACCGTGATCGGGCAGAGCAACAATGAACGCCAGAACTTCTATACCGAGGAGAAGGCCGGCGATACCATCAACGAATCTATCCAGGAGCGCGACTGGATGGTCGAGGAACGGCTCAACGTCAAACTGAATTATCTCGCGCTGAGCGACCGCAAGAAGGTGACCGAGGCCGTCCAGAAGGACACGGCTTCGGGCGACGGTGAATACGACCTCGTGATGACTTCGCTGTCAGACGGTATCAACACCCTTACGACGGGCGGCCGCCTCGTCGATCTCACCCGGGTGCCTTACATGTCGCTCGGCAGCGTCTACTGGAACGAGTCGATGACGGTGAACATGGAGATCGGCGGCAAGCTTTTCTTCACCACCGGACCGATCTCCCCGCAGCTCTACCAGACTCCGATCGTGATGATGGAGAACAAGAGGATCGCCGCCGAATACAAGCTTGAAGATCCGTACAAGGTCGTGCTTGAAGGCCGGTGGACGATCGACAAGCTCGCCGAGGTGATAAAGGACGTCTCGCACGATCTCAACAGCGACGGCGTCATGGGCGAACAGGATTTCTGGGGCCTTATCATCGATCCGACCTTCGGAAACGCCCTGTACGTCGGCGCCGGCCTTGATGCCCGTCAGAAGACCGACAACGGCTACCGCCTCGCCATCGGCGATGAAGATTTCATCAATCTCGTTGACAAATGCTCTTCCCTCTTCGGAGACCGGAACTCGGTCCTTTCGAACCCCGAGGGCAAGAAGGATTACGATCTGGATATCTTTAAACCCGGCAACGCTCTCTTTATCGACGACACCGTCCTCGGCGTCCTGCTGATGCGCGACATGGTCGATGACTTCGCGATCATCCCCTGCCCCAAGGCAAGCGTCGAACAGGAGAGGTATCTGACCACCTGCAACACCTGGCTCCCGTCGGGCGTGGGGATCCCCAGAAACGGCGCCGATCTTGAGACCGCCGGCCTCATCCTTGAAACGATGGCGGTATACTCCTACGAAAAGATCGTTCCCGCGGTCTATGAGATCACTCTCCGCGGAAAAGTCTCGCGCGACGCCGAGAGCTACAGGACTCTGGACATCATCTATGAGAATCTGTCCTTCGACTTCGTCAGTGTCTTCAACCCGGGCGGCGCCTCCGACCTCCTGCGCAACTCGATGATAGGCGACAAGGAAAATTACGCGTCGTCCTACAACTCGATAAACAAGATCGCTCAGAAGGTGCTTGACGATTTCGTTGACGCCGTCGCGACGCTCGACTGAATATCCCGGCCTGTTTCGGGGCTGTCAGGAAAGCCTTGCTTTCCGGCAGCCCCTGTTTTTTCCTCTTTCCTCTTTCCTCTTTACTCTTTCTTATTGCTTCTCAGCGCGCCCCGTCCTGACGCGTGACAGTGAAGGGCGACGCGATCGCGTCGGATACCGCCCTGACGGCGGCATCAAGCGTGTCTCCGGCTATCTCCGGCGGGGCGGACCGGGCAGACAGCGCGGCGGCGTCGATACCCGTGAGCGCACTCGCCCACGTCAGCGACGCCAGATATCTGCCGAGGATAAGACTCAGGTGCGAACCGTCGCGTGTCAGCGTGTCGCCGATCAGCGACGTCCTGGCGTTCTGGACGGCCGTTCCGACCGGTATCACGAAGGATATCCGGGGATCGGCGGTCACGAACTCCTTCACGCAGTCGCGGATCATGGAGTACATCCTGTCCTGATCGCGTCCGTAATCCGGAAAGTGCGAATTCGGGCTGTCGGACTGGTACGCCCAGGTCATGTTCCATCCGATCTTTGCGGACGGGACCGCCGACGAGACGAGCTCCGAGAGCGTAGCCAGATCACGGCGGTAGAATTCGGCAAAGCCCGATCGTCTCGATGCCTCCTGGATCGTGATCACATCCCAGTCTTCGTCTGCGAGGGCGAAGGCGAGCCCGGTCCCCGGACGCTCGGTCCATTCGCCGTCGGAATCTTTGAAGTAGGAATAGATCCCGGCCCCGGCGGCAGCCGACGTAAGATGCCGCTCCATCGTGCAGCCGGGGTTGTAAAGGTCTCCGACAGTGCAGCCGATCCCGGCCGTCCGGAGGATCCCGGGGAGATATTCGACCGAATCCTGCGAAAATGAGTTGCCGACGGCAAGTATGCGCAGCGGCTTTCCGTTGTTGTACCGTTCCATTTCAGCTCCTGCAGTGTGCCGCCTGCGCCGCCTGCGCGGTCAGATAAGCGGCAACATTATTATACCATGTTTCGACCGGATTGTCATTATATATTTTCGACCGGATTGTCAATTATATAAAAGCGCCTTCGCGTTTTACGGAAATCGCGGATACCGGTTGACAAAAGGCGGACGTCGCGTTATACTATAACAAGAACCTTCAGCGCCGCGCTGATCCTGAAAAAAAGAAATCCGGGAGGAGACCGGTCATGACATTCGAACTGCCTCCGGAAGATACGCGTGAAGCCCTGTGCTTCCCGCATTTTCCCACACGCGCTCAATGCTTCATCTTCCGCAACTGGGAGATGGTGAGTCCCGAGGTGATGGCATCGGTGCTGGGCTGCACCGCCGGCGAAATCCTGGAAGCCGCCGACGCGATGGGCCTGCCGGTGCCTCCCGACACAGACCCGGACTGGGTCACGAAGGGCTACATAACGCTCATCAGGGCGAACTGGCACCTGCTCACATACGAACAGCTGGCCCTCCTCCTCGGCCGGGACACCGGGTGGCTCGCGTACGTCCTGAAGGAGGACGACTTCCTCTCGGTCAAGCTCGGCGGGAAAAAGCCGCGCACGGCTCCCCTCCGTCCGGAGCCGCTGACGCCCGACGGAAAAAGGAGAACGGAGCAGATCCGCAAGACCGTTCTCGAAGCCCGGGCCGCGCTGCCGGAGAGGCCGGCGCCCCCCTTCGATTTCGCTCCGGCGTTCGCCGTGCGCTGCGGAGCTCCGGCGGATGAGAGAGATGACCGCTTCGAGGAGCGGATAGTATACTCGTACTGCGCACTGTACGGCGACACGTTCGCCGACCGCGGGCTCATCGACGCCTCATTCCCCGACAGCCTCCTTTCCGCCTGCCGGAGCCTCGGTATAACCGGCATCTGGACCCAGGCCGTCCTCTACAGGCTCGTTCCCTTCCCGTTCGACCCTGAGCTGTCGGAAGGTCACGTCGCGCGCCTCGACGGCATGCGCTATCTCGTCCGGAAGCTCCGGAAATACGGTCTGCGGCTCTTTCTCTATCTCAACGAGCCCCGCTCGATGCCGGAGAGCTTTTTCGCCTCCCCTTCACGCGCCGGACTGAAGGGGCACACACGGGGGAAAGAGTCGTGTCTGTGCGTGTCGGTGCCGGCCGTGCGCGAATACCTGCGGGACGGCGCGCGCACTCTGTGCTCCGAAGTCCCGGGCCTCGGCGGGTTTATAACCATCACGGCGTCAGAGAACCTGACGAACTGCTACAGCCACTCGACACCAGGCACGTGCACCTGCCCGCGCTGCGCCGCAAGGAGTCCGGCCGAGGTCATAGCCGACGTGAACACCGCCCTGTACGAAGGAGCACGGAGCGCCGACCCCGGCGTCCGGTTCATCGCCTGGAACTGGGGCTGGTACGGCAGACAGGAGAATATGAACGGGGACGTCGCGGACCTCCTTCCGCCAGGCGCCGCGCTGATGTCGGTGAGCGAGGAGAAAGTGAAGAAGACCGTGGGCGGTACGGAGACGTCTGTCGTCGATTACTCGATATCCGTCGATGGCCCCGGCGACTACGCGAAAGCCGTATGGAGGACGGCGCGCGAGCGCGGCCACGCGGCTTACGCGAAGCTCCAGCTCGGGTGCACGTGGGAGATGGCCGCCGTGCCGTGCGTGCCCGCGTTCGAAAAGATATACCGCCATATGTCGAAGATAACGGCCTGCGCCGACGTCCGTGGTCTCATGCTGGGATGGACGCTGGGAGGCTTCCCGTCGCCTTCCCTGCGCCTCGCGCAGTGTTTCTACGGCGGCCGCGTGCCGACGTTCGAGGAGGTGTGCGGGCAGATGTTCCCGACGGCCGACGCCCGGGCACTGGCGCATGCCTTTTCGACGCTCAGCTCGGCCTTCGACGAATACCCCTTCCACGTGGGCGTCGCATATTTCGCGCCGCAGCACGCGGGGCCGTCGAACCTGCTCTGCGCCGAAAAGACGGGACGCCGCGCGACGATGGTGGGCTATCCCTACGACGACCTTGAGAAGTGGCGCTCCATATACCCCGAGGATGTGTTCACCGGTCAGCTGAAGAAGCTGTATACCGGCTGGGCGCGGGGCGTCGCCGAGTTGCGCGAGGCCGTGCGGAGCGCCGCCGGCACCGACGAAAACCTCCTCCGTACTCTACGCTGGGCGGAGGTGTGCGCGATACACTTCGAATCGGTGTACGACCAGTGCGTTTTCGTGAGGAGGCGCGACCGCGAAGGCGTGCTCGACGCCGGGATCATCTCCCGCGAGGAGGAGCTCGCGCGGAGGCTCATGACGCTCGCCGCGTCCGACCCGACGGTCGGATACGAGTCGTCGAACCACTATTTCTACACCGTTAACTCGCTCCTCGAGAAGATCCTGAACTGCAGATATCTTCAGCAAACCGGGGACAGACAGGGGGATAAATAAATGAGCAGACTTATACAGGTCAGAACGAAGGCATCCGAATACGACGGCGAATTCCGCTGGCAGGCGGCGGGGATGTCGTATCTCATCGTGAACGAAGCGCACGAATACGCCGTGATCGACGGCGGACAGGAGCTCGACGACATCGACGAGCTGTACCGGCTGATGCGGGAGGACTGCGGGCACGACGCCGTGACCGTAAAATACTGGTTCATCACCCATCCGCACGCCGACCACTACCGCGCGCTGCAGCGGCTGGCGGAGTCGGGACTGCGCACGGGGCGCATAATAGCGGAGAAGCTGATCTTCAGCATCCCGGAGACATTCAGGGTATGCACGGCCGATCTCGGCATCCTCCGCTCGCTCCCGGAAAAGCTGGGCGCAGAGTACGTCGAGCCGTCGGCCGGCGACGTCTTCGGCTTCGGAGACCTGACCTTCCGTATCCTCGCGACGTGGCGCGACGTCCCTGACCCGTACGACCCGAACGAGCTGTCGATGATACTGTCGGCAGAGGGGAGACGGAAGAAGGCAATGTTCACCGGCGACGCCTACAGGGCGGGACTTTCGGCGCTTGTCAGGCGTCTGCGCGAGGCGGGGGAGACAGATCTGCTGAAGTCGGACATCGTCCAGGTGGCCCACCACGGCCTCAACGGAGGGGACGTGGATTTCTATCACTACGTCGGCGCTGAGACCGCAATGGTCCCGATCTCAAAGTCGGGATACCTCGCGATCAACGCCCCGCGCGACAGATGCTGCACAGCGAACCGTTTCGCCCAGGACAGGGCGTTGACCGTCATCTACGCCTTCACGGGCAATTATTCTGCAGAACTGTAACATACCCGCCGGGACTCCGTCCCGCGCGGCGAAAAGGCCCCGCGTCGCGGGGCCTTTTCGCCGTTTCAGGGAGGTTCAGACCTCCCTTATGAAGAATATGCTGTTGCGCTCCATGCGCAGGACGATGTCCTCGCCTGTGCCGGTGCACTCGCCGTCGTGCGTGCTGTCGGCGGCGAAGATCTCGTATCTTCCGCCGGTCTTTCCGGGATCGACATGCACGACCGCTCCTTCCGCGCCGTCGTCCTCGTTGTAATGCGAGACCATCATCATGAGCTTTCCGCCCGCATCCTCGCCGCACAGCGCATATACGTTCGGCGGGCAGCTGACCGCCTTTATCTCGTGTTCGGCGTCGTAGAAACTGCCGTACCAGTAAAGCGGCCAGTAGCCTTTGAGCTTCTCGTAGGTGTAGAAGTCGAACGCGCCGTTGAATCCCGAGGGCCGCGTGTCGTAGTACATCAGCATGTCGACGGGGCAGTCCTGCGCGAGGCAGATGACCGACGCCGTGAACGCCGCGCCCTTGATCCCGTGTATCGCCTTCAGGCTGTATACGAAATCCTCCTTCCAGCCCCTGACGTAGTTCCACTCGTTGAGTATGCTCTCCGCCTCCGGGTACCCGCAGCGGTCGATCAGCTCGCGGAACACAGCGGTCCGCTTCGCCACCGACTCGGGGTGATTCGAATAGATATGCCACGAGAAGAAGTCTATCGGAACGTTCCTGCGCTTCATCTCGCGAAGGAAATCCTCGCACCACTCGATCCGCCCGCAGCTCGCCGGCCCGCCTATCTTAAGGCCGGGGAAGCAGCTCTTGAGGTGCTTCGCGGCCGTCTCGTACAGATCGAAGAACTGCGCCTTCGTGCCGCCCCAGGTCCGGGGATACTTATCCCCCTCCCTGTCGAGGTCGGGCTCGTTCCAGATCTCCCAGTACTCGATTCCCAGACGGAATCCGTTCGCCCAGCCCTCGTTGTAGTGCCGGATGATATGCTCGCATATCACCGCCCACTTCATAAAATCCTTCGGCGGCCAGATGTGATGCTTCTTTATCTGATGCTCGATGGTCTGCCCCAGCCGGAAGAAGGGCTGCGTTCCGGCATCGACGGTCACGAGCAGCGACTCGTCGGTGCACTCGAAGTCGTACGACTCCGGGAGCGACGGGTCGGCGTCGAAGTTCGGGAAGATGCACGAAATGTCGTGCGAATACGGCCCGCCGTACACGCCGTTGCTCGCCGAATCGTGGTTTCGCGCGTAGGGCATCCTCATCGCCCTGTAATCGTCAAAATTCGTCCTGTACTGGTCGTTTGCGTGCCTCTTCGCGCAGGGCCCGCCGTTCGTAGCGTTGAGCGGCTTGAATCTTCCGCCCTTTGCCGAAAGATCAAAGATCAGTTCTTCCATGACTTTTTTCTCCTTTTCCGGGTCTTTTTTATCTCCGGCGGCAGCCCGCCGCGCCTTCGCTGTATCACTTCCAGTGGAATACGCAGGTCCGTTTTCCCGACGGCCTCACGGTCCCCGCACAAAAAACGTCCGGAACCGGTTCGCGGTAATATTATCACATTTTATTTGTGTTGTCAAGAGGATATGCCGACCCTCTTCTTCCGATTTTCAAACTGCCCCGTTTTCACTGCTGAGCACAGGCGGACGAAAAACAAAACACACGCGTCGATGCGATTTCAGTTTACAAAATATTGAAGAATATGGTATAATATATTTTGTTTGCAGCCGCTGCTTCCGCAGAGCGGTTGAATCGCATTTAAACAGGCGAAAGAATCCAGTTGATATGAGAGAATTATCCGATGTTTGATCCGATGACAAAGAAATACCCGTATCCGGAAGACACGGGCGCCCATTACCTTGTCGTGAAGAAGGACGACGGGACGGTCTTCGACAGGGATTACCCCTATGTCGACCGCTCTCCATCAATGCGCATCCGTCAGGCGCTGATCCGGGCTGTGATCTTTCTCATCGTCTTCCCCGTCCTCCGGATCCGTCTCGGCCTTCGCATAAAGGGCAGGGAGAACATTCGCGCACACCGCGAAGAGTTCCGTCGCGGCGTGATCTCGGTGAGCAATCACGTGCACCTGTGGGACTATCTTTCGGTGATGCGGGCCGCGTTTCCGCGGAAGACAAACGTCCTCGTGTGGGCGAAGAACGTCCGCGGAGAGAACGCAAAGCTGATTCGCCTCGTGGGCGGTATCCCACTGCCGGAAGGCGACGTCCACGCGACGGCGGCGATGACGAAGCAGACGGAGGAGCTGCTCCGCGGCGGATGGCTGCATATATACAGCGAAGGCAGCATGTGGGAGTTCTACCGGCCGGTCCGGCCGTTCAAGCCAGGCGCCGCGCACTTTGCGTGCAGGTGCGGCCTGCCGGTCCTGCCGATGGCATTCTCCTACAGAAAGCCGGGGTTCATACGGGGGAGGATCTTCAGACAGACCGCGACGTTCACGCTGAGCATCGGCGAGCCGCTGCGGCCCGACGCCTCCCTGCCCTTTGCCGAACGCCGCCGCGACCTGACGGTCCGCTCGCACGAGGCCGTCTGCCGCCTCGCCGGCATCGACCCCGCGGAGAACATCTACCCGCCGGTGTACGATGATTCAAAAAGAGTGGATTACTATTGAGATCAGAACGGAGCAGCTGACCGGGGATTTGGAGTTTTTTTCGATGTCTCTGCACATAATCTGATTCTGCAAGCGAGCTTGTTTAGACTGGGACACAGGCATCGAAACTCGGTGGCAGGAAAGGATTGATTCAACAAAAATGGAACACGGATATTCGATCATCATGGCCGTCTTTGCCGGAGCGATTCTGATCTACGCTGGGCTTATGGCACTGACAAAAAACTATAACATCCTGCCGGCCAGGGCAAGGCAGTCGGTGAAACCGAATGACCCGAAAGAATACATGGCCAAGTTTGCGAAAGTCACTGCTCTTGTGTCGTTCTCGCCTGCCCTGAGCGCGCTCGCGGCGCTTCTTAATATAATCGCAGGGCTTGCGGTGTTCATCGGTTCCATGATCCTTTTCATATGGATCGGAACAAAAATAATGAAGAATTAAGCGCTTCCGGGCCGCTATCCGCGCAGGATGCGTCCCACGGCCCCTGCGGGGCCTTCTGCCGCGTTTTCGCGGTGCGGCGGTATGAGAAGTTTGCATCCGTCATGAAAACATCCCCTGAGAGGCCGCAAAGCGCCTCAGGGGATGTTTTATTCGGAAGCCCGGCAATGATCCCGGGCGGTCTCCGCATTGCCGTAGGTCTTCTCATGGCAGGGCCTGCTGCACTGAAACAGGCCGCAGTCGCCCTGCGTGCAGAACAGGCGCTTTTGCCCGCCTTCCGGAAGCAGTGATCGACGTTCGTGGTGATGACGAAATTATGTTCTTTTTTCTTCGTGTGTCACCGGTTCACCTTCATTCAAAAAACAGAGATTCCTGCCCGTCGGTCCAGGATTCCTGCGGCACGTCGTTTATCACGTCGCCTTCCTTATAACCGCCGATCAGAAAAGGAGATCCCGGATCGTGCAGGCGGCTCTGCGCCAGAACGACGGACGGTTCGGCGTTCGCATAGCAGTACTTGCACAAGTGCAGGCAGGTGTTGTACGCGCCGATATCGCAGGAAAGATAGCATGCGCACCCGGCTCTTGCGCCCTTCTTTTTCGGGGCGAGGAGGCGCTTGCCTATCGCCTTTTCGTAGTCGCCGATCCGCATACAGCCGCCGCAGTCAGCGCCGAACTGTGCAAGATCGTCTCCCTCGGCGCAGGGCTTGAGGGTCATACCGTGCGCTGCGGCGATCTTCACCATTTCACGGCCGAGCGTTAGCCGCTCTTCCTTTGTGACCTCACGTGCCTCCGGGAAGTTGCGCCTGACCTTCGGATACAGGTCGATGAAGCTGATGACGGCGGTCTTTGTGCAGCCGTCGAGCGCCGCAGCCATCTTCTCAAATGCGCGGAGGTGGTACTCCACGGAATATTTGCCGGAAATGAAGATCGGATCGTATCGCCAGCCCGTCGAATTTACACCGACGATGCCCGACAGCTTTTTGAAATCCCCGAGCAGTTCGTGCTTGTCCTTCACGTTCGGCTCTATGTCGCGTCCGTACGGCGTGACCGTGACGAACCAGTACTGCCCGTAGTCTTTCAGCAGATCCGTATATTTGAACATCGGGGCGGGGTCCTTGGTGCAGAAGCCGATGCAGTCAACGACCGAAGGGTCGAGGCGGTAGCGGCTGACCTGCTCCGGATAATACGGATTGCGCACGCAGACAAAGCCCTCCCGCAGTCTGTTAGCAAACCACTCCGCGTAAAAAGCCGGTATGTCCGTTCTCTGCCCCGTGTTTATGATCATTGTAACTCACCGCCTTTGCATTGCTGTTTCACGCAAGAAACTTGCCGAGCAAACGGACTGTATGCAGCCCCTGCGGTCTGTTCTTTTACTTACTGCTTTATTTTCGCGTATGTCTCGTAGATCTTGTCGATGTAAGCCTGGTCCAGCTTCTCATGCGAGCGGAGAGAAGAGGTGATGTTCTCCTTCGCGTTCTGGAGATTGTCGCCCATGACCGAGCAGACGAGTCCGATCGCGTTCGTGAATGTCATGGCAAAGTCGAATCTCAGGGTGTCGCGGATGAGATCGAGCATCTTTGCCGCGGTCGGGTCGTTTTTTCGTACATCCGGTATCTGTTTAGGCAGAAAAAGAAATGCGCGCGGTCTGCAATCTTCAGGTGCCCGCGCCACCGCACCTAATAGAAAGGAGGGCGATTCTTTCGAATCGCTTTCCGGGGAGAATGCAGTGCCCCAACCGCGATTGATCACACGGACGCAATGCGGCGATTTCGGATCCTTGCGCGGAGATCCTCGTTGTTTTCCGTTTCTCACGGGGTGAAAAGCCGCT
>JAFTCN010000053.1 GCA_017454675.1 Clostridia bacterium | reverse complement strand
CGCGGCGTTTTTGCGATATATAAATGCTGTCCGCCGGGACCGAAACACATCTCCGCGTATCGCCGTGGCGGCGGACGTCACAGCGCGCGGCCGCCGTCCGGAGCTGTCAGTTGCGGGCCCAGAAGTCGTATACGTTCTCGACTTTTGTCCCGGGGTAGTACGCGGTGAGGATCTGGTCGTATGTCGCACCGGCTTTGGCGAGGAAATACACGCCGTACTGGCTCATTCCGACTCCGTGCCCGAATCCCTTGCCGACTATCGCGTAGCTGCCCGACTTTGAAGCCCTGTGGACTCCGGTGATCTGCTGAAGACGCGTGACGATCAGAAAGTCGCCGTAGTCGGAAACGTATGTGTAGTATCCGCCGGAGTCGGGGAAGGTGGTGACAGGGATGTCGGTCTCTGAAGCGAGGACCGCTGTGCCGGAAGACGTCATGACGTAGAGCGACTTCGAACTGTCCTTCAGGGCTTGGCCGAGCGAGGTGAAGAAGTTGAATGTCGACGCCGTTGAATTCGCGACTCCGTCGGATGTCTTGACCGACAGGTTGCCCGAATAGTTCTGGCGCAGGTCGATGATCTTCGTCTCGATGACCTTGTCGTAGGTGTATTCGACCGAATTCTTTCCTATGACGAAGTTCGCCGAGTAGGTGTAGCTGCCCATCGCCGCGTTCACCGTGGACGTCTTGGTGATCGTCGATTTCTTTCCCTTGTTGTCGGTTACGGTCAGCGAATAGACGTAAGTCGAGTCGCCGGTGATCTCGTAGCTGACGTTCGTGATCGAAGTCCCCGAGACCAGCGACGAATTGTAGCTCTTCAGCTGAGATGCGAGCTCGGTGGGCGAGACCTCCTTGAACCACAGGCCGCGGGTGATCGTGGAGTAGTCCTCCCACGGGGTCGGCTGCGAGCAGATGTAGGGACCCGTGATCCCGCCCCAGACATACTGTGTATCGACGGAGCATCCGCCCTGGGACGACGAATAGGCGCCTCCCACGACCTCGCTGCCGTAGGTCAAGACCATCTCTTTCGCCTCGGCGCAGGCCTGCACGACGGCGTCGTTGACCCCGTGGCGTCCGCTGTAGTTCTCGTCGGCGGACGACGCGAGGTAGTCGCAGCCGTATACCGAAAAGCGCTTGTTGAGACCCGTTATGGCGAAAGAGTTGACGGTCACGGCGAACGCGCCGAGCGCCTCGCGCGGCCATGAAGTGAATATCTCCGCCGGGAGCACGCCTTCGCTGTACTCCTTCATCCCGACGAGATTTATGAATGTGAGATTGTTGTATTCCGACGTCTGGTTCCTGCGGAAGCAGAATACGCCGTCGTACAGGTATGAATTGAGCGTGTTGCAGAGGTACGAGCGCGCAGCGCCGTCGCGCTGCCGCGCCGCGATGCCGCCGAGATGGTTCTCGGCGCCCGAGAGGCCGAATATTATCCTGTCGTAGTCCTCGTTGAGGAAAACGGTACCTCCCGACGAGGGAGAGGCGACCGACACCGAGAAACCGTCGAGCCCGGCTGCGATCGCCGCGGCGGCCGAGGAGGCTTCGGTGTATGTCGGGAAGGCTCCGATCCTGATGCAGCGCACGCCGTCGATATACGCGGGATACACGTGGCCGTATTCGATAAGGTATATCTCCTCCAGTTCGGCTGCGCTGTCCCAGATATCGCCGCCCTGAGTGCCGGGCTCGGGGGTCAGCTCGACGTGGTACGCGCCTATGTCGGTATCGGAAACCGACGAGGCAAGCGAGCAGCTCTTGTATCCCGTCTTCAGGTTGGCATCAGCAGCCGCGACGATATCGGTCTCGTCGGTGAAGAAGAGCGGGGTGAAGCTGCGGTCGGTCCTGCTTATGAAGGCGTCTCCGAATACGAATCCGTACTGCGACGTTATCTCGTATGACGCCGATGCGGACGAGCCCCATCTGAGCGCGACGGATACGTAGAATCCGCGGTTCCTGTCGGTCTTTGACGACACGAAGGCGTAATCAGAGAGAACGGAATCGGCAGCGTACCCGTGAAGGATGAATGTAAGCCCGATATATGCAACGCTCCCGATCATGAGGAGCGCGAGTATGACCGCGATCAGCCGGACGAAGATCTGCTTCCTGCCGGTCCGGGGCTTCCTGCTTCTTTTATCAGGGTTCGACAACCGTATAGTCACCTCCGATCATAAGGTACGCGCCCTCGAGGCTCGTGACGCGCACGCCCCTTCCGTCGGTCCCGCCGCGCGGTACGAGCACGTTGTGGAAGAGCTCCAGTCTGTCACCGTGATAGAGCTCTCCGCCGTCGGACAGGTCGTTGAGCCCCTGCGCGGTGCCGAGTTCGGTATATGGCGAGACGGCCTCGGCCGAGCCGGTGCGTAGGACGACGACTATGCTGTCCTCGGCGTCCTTTGCGAATACAGTCGATCCGTACGGGACGTGGACAGCCTCGTAGAGACGTCCGGCTTTTTCGAGCAGGGCGCCGTAATCGGCGGCAAGCTGTTCGGCCTGCTTTTTCAGGGCGCCGATCTCGCCGTCTTCGGACGAAAGGCTGTTGAGCCGGTATGTCAGCGTGTTGAGTTTCGTCGAGATATCGGAGATCTGACGGAAATCCGTTTTAAGCGTCGAGATATCGGACTTGGCGGAATTCAGCGACGTGCGCAGCCCCGAGATATCGTCGGACAGCCCGGAGATGTCGGATGAGAGCGAGTTGAGATCCGACTGCAGACCGGCTACGAGAGCTCCGAGGTCGCTCCTTGCCCTGTCAAGATCCGAGCGGAGCGACGTGTTCTCCTGCTGCAGAGCGCTGACCGACGATTCGAGCGCGGTGAGGCGGCTGAGTATCTGGGCAGCTCCCTCATTCGATATGCCGCCTCCGGAACTGCTGCCTCCGCCTCCGCCCGATACCTCGATCACGGCTATGCGTTCCTCCGCCGATGCCAGACGCGAGTTGATATCCGCCAGCTGCCCGCCGACGTACGCGGTCATGGCAGAGTAGGCGACGACCGGGTCTTTGGAGCTGTCGTAGGTCACCGCGGCGAACACGGCGGTCGAAAGCGCCAGCGCGCAGAGCGCCGCCGATGCGAAGATAAGTCCCCGGCGGCCGGCCGTCTTTCCGGCCGATACTTTTTCATTTCTGCTGTTTTTCATGTGATTTTCCTTTCGGGACCGGCCGCGAAGCGGTCAGAGGGCTGTCGGGGAAGCCGGCAGCTTTATCTTTTTATATCCTCTGGAACTCTCAAGTTCGTCTCCGAAGTCGCGCGAAGCTGAAGCGAGCTTCGCTCCGCGCTTCAGAGTGATGAGCTGCACGCCCTGCGACGTCCGTGTGGTCTTTACCGGCATCAGCGCCGAAGAGAAGACCGCGGCGCGGGAGTCGTCCGTCTTTACGAGTATCTCGAAGGGCTTCTTCTCCTCGAAGATGCCGACGGCGGGAGAGACCGTCGAGAAGGCTCCGGTGAGCTTTTTGCGGTTGCCCTTCACCGCGTACGCCGACGCGGGTATCTTCACTCCCTTGCCGTTACCGAAGATGAACACGAAGTTAGAACTGTCGTCCCAGTTGCTCCCCATCCTGCAGAAGAGCGGTTTTTCGCCTTCAGCCATACCGAGTTTAGCCGGGACGAACTCGCCGAGCTCAGACGCTTTGCAGGTGTCGAACACCGATGCCTGGGTGCGGTAGACCTGGCCCATGTCGGTGAAGAACGCCAGCTCAGAGATGTTCTCCCCGTCGAACTCGCACAGTATTGAGTCCCCGTCCTTGAGCGTGTGTGTGTCGTTGCCGCGGAGCGACTTGTCGGTGATCTTCTTGAGATAGCCGTGAGCGGTGAAGAAGAAGTGAGCGGGGTAGTTTTCGACCGCGTCCTCCTTGCGGAACACGCTGATTTCTCCCGAATCGACGACAGTCGAGCGTCTGGGCTGGCCGTATTTCTTTTTGATCTCGGCGAGCTGCGACGCGATCAGCTTCTTAAGTTTGAGATTGTCGGCCAGGGTCTCTTCGATGTCGGCGATCTCGGCTCTGAGCGAATCGATCTCATTTATCCTGTTGAGTATGTACTCTCTGTTCAGGTTGCGGAGCCTTATCTCGCATATGAATTCCGCCTGGAGCCTGTCGATGGAGAATCCGGAGCAGAGGTTGGGTACGACGTCCGCCTCCTTCTCGGTGCCTCTGATGATCTTTATCGCCTTGTCGATGTCGAGGAGTATCTTTCCGAGCCCCAGCAGCAGGTGGAGTTTTTCCTTCTTCCTCGCAAGGTCGAAGGAGAGTTCGCGCCGCAGGCATCCCGATCTGAATTCGATCCATTCGGTTATTATCTCGTGCACGCCCATCTGGCGCGGGACCGAGTCGATGAGGATGTTGAAGTTGCAGGCGAACGAATCCTCGAGCGGCGTCTCCTTGAAAAGGCGCAGCATCAGCGCGTCGGGATCGGTGCCGCGCCGCAGGTCGAGGGTGAGCTTGAATCCGTCCTTGTCGATCTCGTCGCGGAAGTCTGTGACGTCGCGCAGCTGGTTCGCCTTGACCATCTTCGTCAGCTGCGCCATTATGGCTTCTATGGTGGTCGAGTAGGGTATCTCGAGTATGTCGATGCAGTTCTGCGTCTTGTCGTATCTGTAAACGGCCCGGATCTTTACGGGTCCCGTGCCGGTCTCGTAGACCGACTTCATAGTATCGTGGTCGTATATTATCTGTCCGCCGCCCGGAAAATCGGGAGCGGGCATGAGTTCGAGCAGCTTTTCGGTGCTCACCTTCGGGTTGCGGAGCACGGCGGTCGTTGCGTCGCATACTTCGGCGAGATTGAATGGGCAGATCTTGGAAGCCATTCCGACGGCGATCCCGAAGTTCGGCGTGACGAGTATGTTGGGGAAGCTCGTCGGCAGCAGCACCGGCTCCTTCATCGTGCCGTCGTAGTTGTCGACCATGTCGACGGCGTCCTTGTCGATGCCGGAGAAGAGCTCAGACGCGAATCTGTCGAGCTTGACCTCGGTATACCTCGAGGCCGCGCAGACCATCGACGACGAATACTGCTTGCCGAACGACCCCTTTGAGTCGATCAGCGGGTGAAGCAGCGCGGCATTGCCGCGGGTGAGCCTGACCATCGTGTCGTAGATCGCGGCGTCGCCGTGCGGGTTGAGCTTCATTGTCTGGCCGACGACGTTCGCACTCTTGGTGCGCTGTCCCGTGAGGAGGCCCATCTTCAGCATCGTGTAGAGGAGTTTGCGGTGAGAAGGCTTGAAGCCGTCGATCTCGGGGATCGCGCGCGAGACTATCACGCTCATGGCGTATGGCATGTAGTTCTGCTCGACGGTCTCGGTTATCTGCTGATCGGTGGCCGGCGCCGGAGAAGCCGGTATATCTTTCAACCTGTCTTTTTCTCTGCTTCTGTTCGGTCTTCCCGATCCGGAGGATGCTTTTGGCATTATCTTGATCTCTTTCCTTTAGGAGTTTGTTTTTATCTGCTGGATACCGGCTGTCCGCCGCCTACGTCATCCGCGCTGCCGCCCGGACCCGCTGTCACGACGGTATGCGCGGCTGCGCGTATCAGCCGGTTGTAAAGGGCGAGTCCCAGCCCGCCGCCGTCTTCGACCGGAGGCATGTTCGCGAAGATCCGGTCGCCGGGCATGGCATCTGCCCGGCGCAGGGCGGAGAAGAGCAGGTGCCCCTGCGAGAGCAGGTCTTTCTCGGATCCGAGAGAGATCGCCTCTCCGCCGATCTGCGGCAGCTGTTCGTCGTAGCAGATGATTATGCCGCCGCGCTTTGCCTGTTCGGCAAAGAACGCGGTCCTGCTGTTCATATCGCCTCTCACGAGCGCGAGCGGCTTGGACGGCGCGTAATGCCGGTACTTCATCCCGGGACAGACCGGCCTTTCGTCGGCCGGAAGCTCACCCGCCGCGCCGGGGGATACCGATACCTCCCCGCAGACGCACAGCAGGGCGTCGCGCGTGACGGCCCCGGGACGGAGCAGTTCGACCGAATCGTCTCCCGTGATCCTCACGATCGTCGATTCGAGTCCGAAGTCGGCGTCTCCGCCGTCGATTATCACGTCGGCGCGTCCGGCGAAATCGCGCAGTGCGAATTCGGCCGACGTGGCCGAAGGCCGCCCCGATATGTTGGCTGAAGGCGCCGCTATCGGCACTCCCGCAAGGCGTATGAGCGCGTTCGCGATCGGGTGCGACGGACACCTCACGGCGACCGTCTCGAGTCCGCCGGTCGCCGTTTTCGGGATCGTCTCCCTCTTTGGCATGATGACGGTCAGGGGACCCGGCATGAACTGCGAGGCCAGTCTGTAGTACAGCGGGCAGGTCACGGCGTATTTTTCGGTCTCCGAAGGCGACGATACGTGTATGATAAGCGGGTTGTCGGAAGGGCGGCCCTTTGCCCTGTATATTTTTTCCGCGGCCCGGCTGTCGGTGGCGTCGGCGCCTATTCCGTACACCGTTTCGGTCGGGAAAACGCAAAGCCCGCCCGATCTTACCGTCTTTGCTGCAATAAGCAGTTCTCCGTCGGTGAAACTGTCCCTGTCGACTGTTATATATGCTGTTCCGGAAAAGCGCCGGGACTCGAACAGTTCTCTGTCGGTCAGCCTTTTTGTCTGTCCCTGTCCCCGGATATGCCTTTCTTCGCCTGTGTCTGTCATCGTATGTGTGCCTGAGTTTCGTATGTCATTCATTTATTCTCCCGACGCCAGGCGTGCGGCGTTGTCAGCCGCGGCCAGAGCGTCGATCATCTCGCCGATATCGCCGTTCAGCGTCTTCTCGAGCCCGAAAGTCATGTTCTTCAGCCTCGTGTCGCGCACGATGTTCTCCTGATACCGGTAGACCCTTATGCGTTCGCTGCGGTCTCCGCTGCCCACCATCGTTCTTCGCGTACCGGCGATCGTCTCCTGCTGTTCGCGCTTCTTGATCTCGTACAGCTTCGCCCGGAGCATCTTCATCGCCCGGTCCCTGTTCTGGAACTGCGAGCGCTCTTCCTGGCACTCGATCACGATGCCGGTCGGAATATGTGTCAGCCTCACGGCCGATTCGGTCTTGTTGATGTGCTGACCGCCGGCTCCGCTCGACTTCATCGAGTCGAAGACGATGTCCGATGGCTCGATGTTCACGTCGACTTCTTCGGCCTCGGGTATGACTGCCACGGTGGCGGTCGACGTCTGTATACGTCCCTGCGCCTCGGTGAGCGGGACTCTCTTGACCTCGTGGATCCCCGATTCGTATCTGAGCCTTGAGTAGACGCCGTCGCCTTCGACGGCGGCCTCTATGCGCTTGTATCCGCCGAGGTCGGTGCGGTTCTCCGAGGTGACAGTGATCCGGAAGCCGGCCTTTGCCGCGTACATCGAATACATCCTGAAGAGGTCTGCCGCGAAAAGGCAGGCTTCTTCGCCTCCGGCTGCGGCCCTGATCTCGAGGATCGCGTTTCGCCGGCCGTCGGGGTCGGAGGGGGCCAGCAGTTCGCGCAGCCGTTCTTCGGCCTCTTCGGCGTCGCGGCCGGCCGATGTGAGCTCCTCCTCCGCGAGGGCGGCGAGTTCGCGGTCGTTCGACGACAGCAGTTCCTCGGCCTCCTTCCTGCGGCGGCGGGCGTCGAGCCAGGCTCTGTAACCGCTGACCGCCGGTTCGAGCGAGGAATATTCCTTTCTGATCTTCAGGTATGCGTTCATATCCGACATCACGCCGGGGTCTTCGAGCATTGCCTCAAGTTCGCGGTATCTTTTCTCGGCTTCGTTCAGGCGGTCAAACATCGGTCGGTAATCACTCTTTACACTTTAATTATTCTTCGGCAGGAGCCGGTCCGTCGTAGACGTTGAAAGCGCGGAAGGCAAGCATCGTCTCGTAGAGGTCGGCTTTGGAGATTATCTCGTAGGGGGCGTGCATCGAGATCACGGGGACGCCGAGGTCGACGGTCTCGATGTTGTGCTTCGCTATGTATTTGGCGACGGTCCCGCCGCCGCCGGCGTCGACCTTGCCGAGCTCGCCTGTCTGCCACACGACGTCTCCTTCATCCATAGCTCCCCGGAGCCAGCCGACGTATTCCGCCGGGGCGTCGTTGGTAGATGACTTGCCGCGGGCGCCGGTGTACTTCGTCAGCACGACGCCGCACGAGAGCATGGGGGTGTTGCGCTTCTCGAACACGTCGGAGAAGTTGGGGTCGTACGCTGCAGAGACGTCGGCCGAGAGGCACTTCGACGCAGCCCTGACGGCCGCGGGAGACGCCCCGCGCGCCGCGCAGATCTCGTCTATGAGGTCGAGCATGATATCGCACTGCATGCCGGTGGTGCCCTCGCTGCCTATCTCCTCCTTGTCGGCGAGAATGCACATGAGCGTGTGCCCGGAGCTCGCGGCGTCGAAGACGGCGGTCAGCGCGGGGTAGGCGCAGACCTTGTCGTCGTGACCGTATCCGCAGATCATCGAACGGTCGAGTCCGGCGTCGCGCGCCCGTCCTGACGGAACGGCACAGAGCTCGGCGGAGAGGAAATCCTCTTCGCTTATGCCGAATTTCTCATTCAGTATGCCGAGCACGTTGAGCTTTATGCCGTCGGACTCGCCGGGGACCGGTCTTGATCCCGCCAGCAGATTGAGCTTTTCCCCCGGCACAGCCTCGGCGAGAGGTCTCGAGTCGTCCTTGTGGGAGAGGTGAGGGAGCAGATCGTTGATGTAGAAGACAGGGTCTCCGCTTCCGTCTTCGCCGATTCGGATGTCGACGGATGTCCCGTCCTTCCGGACGATCCTGCCGCGGAGGGCGAGCGGCGTCGCCGTCCACTGATATTTTCTGATGCCGCCGTAATAGTGAGTCTTAAGGAAGCACATGCCGCCGTCCTCGTACAGCGGGACCGGCTTGAGGTCGACTCGGGGGGAGTCGATGTGAGCTGCCGATATCCTGATGCCTTCGGTCAGCGGACGGCTTCCGACCGCAAAGAGGAAGAGGTTCTTCCCGCGGTTGTTGTAGTAGTATTTTCCTCCGGTCTCGATCCTGTCTCCGAAGGAGAATTTTTTCCAGCCGGCGGCCTCGGCCAGCCGTACAGCTTCTCTGACTGCCTCACGCTCTGTCTTGGCTTCATCGAGGAACTTCATGTATCCTTCGGCGTATGTCCCGATGTCGGAAAGATAGCTTTCACCGCGCTTGCGCTCGTATGCGGACTTTTTTGTGTATGTC
The DNA here is from genome assembly GCA_017454675.1 of Clostridia bacterium. Lineage (GTDB taxonomy): Bacteria > Bacillota > Clostridia > Oscillospirales > CAG-272 > CAG-390. The sequence continues at coordinate 68,206 of JAFTCN010000053.1, read as the reverse complement.
AGTCCGCGGATCTCTTCAGGTGTCATCTTTTTCTCGCTTTCTGTCTTTATGAGATTTGAATCCTGTAACCGTTCCGTTCCGGCGGTTATTTCGAAGGGTAGAGCTCCTCGTATTTCTCAATTGTCTCGTTCATCCGCTTCACATAGTCAGCAGTTTTGCTGTCGGGTACCGTCTTCAGCCTTCCCGAGGCGTCGGAATAGAGCCCCGACGACAGCCAGGCGTCGACCGTGCTCTCTCCCGCGTACATCGCTGCCCAGACCTCGTCCCAGCCGGCGTACTTCTCGAACAGCGCAGACACGAGCCTGCAGCCGGTCTCGATGTTCGTCGCCGGCTCGTAAAGCAGTCCCGACGAACCCGGTTCGCCCCCGAAATACCTGACATAGTCGGATTCGGTCAGCTGGAAGAGACCTATCATGTCGCCCCTGTCGCCTTCCGTGAGCAGGGCGGGTGAGAAGTCGGAGCGGAGCTTTATACAGGCGAACGCGGTGTTCTCCGGGAGTCCGTTTGCCTCGGCGCTCGATCTGACCTCCGTTTCGAACTCCCGCGGATATCTGTCTTTCTTTACCTCTTTCGCGACGCGGTCGAAGATGAATCCGCCCGCTATCGACAGCAGCACTATGACGAGGACGGCTATGCTGTTCCTCACGCTCGTTTTGCTGCTCATCCCGACACCGCCGCCTTCTTTATCTCTTCCGGTGACCTGCCTTCATCGATCATTTTCATTATCGCGTCGGCGGCTGAGAAGAGCCTCCCACGCGAGCCGTCGTTCACAACGGTGACGTCGGCAAGACCTGAATACCATTCGTCTGACGGCGCGGCTCCGAGTCTTGCCATCAGGTCGGAGTCGGGCAGGCCGTCACGCCCGCGCAGCCGCTCGAGCCGGATCTTCCCGGATGCAAGGACGGCCACCGTGAGGCAGCAGTCGGCTTCGACACCGGCCTGGAAGAGGAGTGGAGCGTCGATGACGAATCCTCGCCGGTTGTTGCCCGGGTGCGACAGCCGCCTTTTAATGCTCGTTCTCACGTGTCTGTGAGTGATCGCGTTGAGCAGGCCGAGCTTTTTCCCGGCTTCCGGTGTGCCTGCGAAGACCTCGCGCGACAGCGCCCGTCTGTCGACCGATCCGTCGGGGAGCAGTATGCCGCGCCCGAAGTTCTCCTCCCGGGAGAGCTCGGCGACGCAGCGGGAAGGCCTGGAGATCATCTCATGGTATACGGCGTCGCAGTCGATCACCCTGTAGCCGGCTTCTGCGAAGCGTGAGCAGAACAAAGACTTTCCCGCTCCGCTGGGCCCGGTCACTCCGATAACTGTCATCTGCATCAACCCCACCATCCTGGACACAAAAATACATCATAATTATATCATATTCTAAAGATAAATGCAAGAAAAGTCTCGTTTTGCGGGTTGATACGTGAGAAAAACAGAAAAAATGTTGACAAACAGCGGCTTACGCGTTATAATATCCGCAATAAAACGATAGAGGTCGCGGAAGATATGACTACCGGAGCGGAGGCAGGCAGATGCCGGTGATGCCCCGGGAAAGGATCTTTCGCCGAAATCTCCCGTATCTTTGCACTGCGGGAGGTTGGGGCGCGGCAGAAGATGTCGCGAACTGTCACTTTATGTGGAGAGCTATCTTTACCCGGTATTATTTCCGGTCCGGATGTTCTTCATCCGGGCCGGCCCTTTTTTACCGGCGGAGAATTCATAAAATTCAAACATACACGGAGGGAAGAAACAAATGAGATCAACAAGAAGACGTACACTCACTGCCGCGCTCTGCGCGGTGCTCGCGATCCTCATGCTCGCGCTCGTATCCTGCGGAGGAGGCGGCGCGAAGAACATCTCGGCAGCAAAGTCGATAGCCGACCTCGCCGGTGCCAAGATAGCCGCGCAGGCAGGCACATTCCACGCCGACGCGCTGAATCAGATAAGCAAAGTCCAGGGCTCGACCTACCCCGAATTCGCCGATCTGCTCATCGCACTCAAGAGCGGAGCCATAGACGGCTACATCGCCGAGGAACCGACGGCCCTGGCCATATGTCTCAGTGAGGAATCGCTCGACTATCTGCACTTCGTCAACAACGACACCGGATTCGAGGCCACCGACGCCGATACCGGCATCGCCGTCGGCCTGAAAAAGGGCTCCGAGCTCACTGCAAGGATCAACGAGGCACTGGCTAAGGTCACGACCGAACAGAGGGCCGCCCTCATGGAGCAGATGGTTAAGCTCTCTGCCGGCAAGGAGATCGGCGAGCTCGCCGTTTCCGCCGCCGAGCCCGAGAACCCCGTCGGGACGCTGAAGGTCGCGATGGAATGCGCGTACGAGCCCTTTAACTGGACCGACCTCGGCACTCCCTCCGCCGGAGCAGTCGCGATCTACGAACCGAACGGGCAGCCCGCCGCCGGAAGGTATGCCAACGGCTACGACGTACAGATCGCCCGGTACATCGCCGCCAGCCTCGGAATGAAGCTCGAGATCTACGCGCTTGAGTGGGATTCGCTCATCCCCGCCGTCCAGGCCGGGACCGTCGACGCCATTGTCGCCGGGATGAGCCCCACCGCAGAACGTGCGAAGGAGATCGACTTCAGCAGCGTTTACTATTCGTCTAACCTCGTTGTGATTATCAAGAAATAAAAGCGGGCTGATTCTCCCGCGTGGTGTGATCTATGGCACAGTTCTTTTCAGACGTCGCGGCTATAATCGCGGACTATCACGGTTATCTGCTCAAAGGCGTCGGTTATACGATGCTCATATCGCTGGTCGGCACGGTCGCGGGTCTCGTGATCGGTTTGCTCACCGGCGTTATCAGGACGGCTCCGGAGTCGCGGAACGGCTTTCTCCGCGGACTTCACAGGGCCGTAAAGGGGATAATCGCGGCTTACGTGGAAGTCTTCCGCGGAACGCCGATGATGGTCCAGGCGATGGTCATATACTGGGGATACGCCTTCGCGAGCGGCGGCGCGACGCTTCCTCTCATACCGTCGGGCATGTTCATCGTTTCCATCAACACCGGCGCTTATATGGCCGAGATCGTAAGGGGCGGTATCATCTCCATCGACCGCGGCCAGACAGAAGGCGCGCTTTCGATCGGCATGAGCCATCCGCAGACGATGCTGCACGTGATCATCCCGCAGGTGATGCGGAACATTCTGCCGTCGGTCAGCAACGAGTTCGTCATCAACATCAAGGACACCTCGGTCCTGAACGTAATAGGCGTCACCGAACTCTACTATTTCGCCGGCATAATCAAGCGGCAGAATTTCCAGAGCTTCCAGACCTATCTCGTCGTGTGCGTGATCTACTTCATCCTGACGTTTACCGTGACGAGACTCCTCCGTCTCGCGGAGAAGAAGCTTAGCGGCTCCGAAAACTACGTCATATGCGGTTCACAGTCGGATCCCGAGGCGGAGATAAGAGTTCCGCAGGAGGAGCGTCATGGATGACTTTGTGATCGAGCTTCGGCATCTGAAAAAGAAATTCGGCGAGAACACCGTCCTGTCCGACATAAACTTCGGAGTGAAGAAGGGCGAGGTCGTGAGCATCATCGGCTCTTCCGGCTCGGGCAAGAGCACCATGCTCAGATGCATAAATCTGCTCGAGACGCCGACCGACGGAAAGATACTCTTTCACGGCACGGATATATCATCAAAGAGCTTCAACATCCGCCGGTACAGGGCGAAAGTCGGGATGGTCTTCCAGTCTTTCAACCTGTTCGACAACATGACAGCGCTCGGCAACTGCACCGCAGGTCAGATGAAGGTCCTGGGAAAGACCCGGGCCGATGCCGAGAAGACCGCGCTGGAATACCTGTCGAAGGTCGGGATGGAGCAGTTCATCAACGCGAGGCCGCGACAGCTGTCGGGCGGACAGAAGCAGCGTGTCGCGATAGCGAGGACGCTCTCGATGGGACCCGAGGTCATACTCTTCGACGAACCGACCTCTGCTCTCGACCCGGAGATGGTCGGCGAGGTGCTGAACGTCATGAGAAGGCTCGCCGGCGCCGGCTTTACGATGCTCGTCGTGACGCACGAGATGGCTTTCGCGAGGGAGGTCTCCGACAGGGTGATCTTCATGGACGCGGGGGTCATCGCCGAGCAGGGAAGTCCGGAGCAGATCTTCGGTGCCCCTGAGCAGCAGCGAACGAGGGAATTCCTCTCGCGCTACCTCGGCTCCTGAGCGTGAGCCGGTTTTCTGCAAAGATAATATGTCACAGACCCCGGGAGATCGGATCTTCCGGGGTCTGTGACATTATGACGTTGCGCCAGGCATGAGCGGCACTGCTCATCGAGCCATGCGCGCTTGCCGGTTCAGAGCAGGAAACGCAGAAGGTCGGGCGTTCTGCGGTAGTCGTCGACCCTGACGTAATCCATTCCGAAGAGCCGGATATGGCTGTCGCCGCCTCCGTCGCCGAAATCGTCTCCGACGTACAGGATCTCGTCCTTCGTGAATCCGTGTTCGGCGGCGTATCTCATCAGCGAATCGTATTTGTTGTACCGCTTTGCCGAAAAATCGAAGGAAGACGACCCGCCTATGTATACCGAGTAGTTGGGGAAGAGCGCCAGGACTTCGCCGTACATGCGGCGCCTCTTCGACCTGTCTGGGTCGAAGACGAGCTTGTCTTCGATCTTCGCGGCGGTGCCGAGCAGCGGGAAGGTCACCATGCCCGACTGGTGGAACTCCACCGGGTCGCCGGCGTATTCGGTATACCCGTATTTTTTCCGAAGGTATGACGTGACCGCGAGGAAGCATTCTCTGTCCGGCTCGGTAAAGTCGGTGCGTATGATCTCGAACCTCCCGTCTTTTACCGTGCTCTCCTGCATCCCGTAGTTGCCTATTATGTCGATCGGATAGTGATCCATCTGTCCGTATACGCGCGGACAGTTGCCGGCTGCGACCATGACCAGGCTGTATTTTTTTCCCAGACGGTCGAGCAGTTCGCGGTTTTCGGCGGGGAGAGGTGAACGGTGCTGTGACAGCGTGCCGTCGAGGTCGAAGCCTATCAGCTTTTTCATATCGTCTGTATCCTTTCTTGGTCCGTGTCAGTAATCGGTATGTTTGCAGCCGAGCGTGATCGGGTATCCCTCCGGCATCCTCGCCCGCTCCTCGTCCATCGTGCTGCAGTGGTCGTCGAGGGGCGCATAGAAGGAGCCGTATTCCTGGAGCAGCGGGCTCGTGCGCGCCGGACCTTCAGTCGGGGCAGGGCATCTGTCTGATGACATGTAGGCGTCGAGGCGCTCCTTCAGTTCCCTTACGCGGGGTAGAGAGAGGTCGAATCTGTCCTTCCCGTCGGGGAAGGAATCGAAATAGAAATACCGTCCGCCGATCGCGGACCATACGAGCTTGTCGGTCCCGGATGCGGCCATACATGTCTCTGCCGGGCCGCTTTCGTACTGCGAGAATACGAAGTCGTGTCTGTCGCTCATGAGATCGACGCCGTCGAACTCGCCGCCGGGGTAGCCGATGCCGCAAGCGGACAGGAGCGTCGGGGCCATGTCGACGAGCGACGCGGGATCGTGTCTTATGCCTCCCGTGCATCCGGGAACTCGAATGAGCAGCGGGATGTTCGACGCAGCGTCGAGCATCGTGCGCTTGCCCATCGATCGGTAGTCTCCGAGCAGTTCGCCGTGGTCAGACGAAAAGACGATTATCGTATTATCATACAGTCCGCGCTCCTTCAGCGCAGCGACGATCCTGCCGATCTGGTAATCGACGAATGAGACGCAGGCGTAATAGTGCTGCACGAGCAGTTCGCGGCGGCGCGGCGAGATCGCCAGGGCGTCGAGCGTGTATCTGTTTCTGAGCAGATCCCGGTAGGAGTCCTCGTCCTCCGGTACGAATGCCGGTCTCACGCGGGAACGGTACAGCTTGTTCCACGGTGAAGGCGGGGCAAATGGCGGGTGCGGGTGTATGAACGAGGCGAAAAGGAAGAATGGCTCGCCGGACCTGCCTGCCCCGTTTATGAACTCGACTGCCCGGTCGCCGATCCACTGCGTCGGATGCGCCTCGGCAGGGAGCTGCGACACCTGCGGGATGTAATAGAGCTCGGTGCGCTGTCCGTTGTAGTCGAAGACGTTCCGGTATGGAGTTCCGCGGAGCCATTTCATATAGTCGTCGCGCGGGTCCGCCATCTCCTCCTGGACTATTCGGCGTCTGAAGCCCATGGGGCCGTATGGGTCCTTTTTGTAGTGCATCTTTCCGATGCAGCAGGTGTCGTATCCGGCATCGGTGAACCTTTTGAAGAAGCCTTCACCTTCGTATACGCTCACGGCGTTGTTATTGTTGTTGCCGGTCCTCGAGCAGTACTGCCCGGCGAACAGCGCGAGCCTCGCCGGCACGCAGACCGGAGACGGAGTGTAGCATCTGTCGAAGACGGATGTATCCGGGGCGGTCGCGATCGAGTCGAGTGCCGGAGTCACGATACAGGGATTGCCGAGCGCGGATATCGTGTCGCGCCTCTGCTGATCGGTGAAGATGAATAGGACGTTCGGACGTTCCGCTCCGTTCCCCGCGCCGCGGGCTCTGCGGTCGTTTTCTGCCATTTGTGCTCCTTCCGGTGAATGTTCTCTCAGTCCGGATCCGCACGGTCACGGCGGGTCCGCGTCCGGAACAATTACCTGTTATCTGCTGACGCCGCCTTCCTGCCGGTACGTTCCGGCGCGGAGGAAGTCCGGTATCGTCTGCGCTGTTTTATACTGCTCCGCCGAGCGCGGCCGCCGATATGTCTGCCGGCTTTTCAGCTATGAATGACGCTCCTTCGGCGGCCAGCGTCTCCGGCGGATTGAATCCCCACGATACGCCGCAGGAGAGTGTCCCGGCGGCTTTGGCGGTGCGTATATCGATCATATGATCGCCGCTGTGGATGCACTCCGACGGATCCGCTCCGAATCCGGAACACAGGGCGAGCAGCTCTCCGGGATCGGGTTTGAGGGCGCGACCCGGAGCGTCTCCGACGGTCTTTTCTATGAGGTCTCCGTACAGTGCGGAGACCACGGACCTTGCCAGAAGTTCGTTCTTGTTCGTCAGCACCGCGGTGCGGATACCCGCCTCCCGGAGTTCGCGGAGCATGTCGGCAATGCCGTCGAACGGAGAGGTGAGGTATACGGGGTCGGCGGAATAGCGGCTTATCCACTCGGCCGTCATTCCGTCTATATCGATGCCCGCGTAGCCATCCATAGCCGATACCTTTACGAAGAGGCTGCGGGCACCGCCTCCCGGAAGTGACTTGTGAGACTCGACGGGCACTTCGGGGTAGCCGTGCGACACAAGCACTCCGTTGAGGTGATATATGATGCTTGGCAGCGTGTCCGCGGTGGTGCCGTCGAGGTCGAATACACAAAGCTTTATCTTTCGGTCCATATTATCTCCGTTGTCTCCCCGCCGGCATTGTCCTGTCCGCGCTCTGGCGGGACTTCGTCGCGGATAAAAAAAGTATATCACACTCGGCAGAAAAATTCAAGTGCGTTTTGCGATGCCTGCGCGTCCCGAAAAACAAAACTTTACAAACAGGAGCAAATATTATATAATATAAAGTGCCGGAGGAACTGCGGTCTGACCGCCCGCGCGTAATGAAGCGGAAAGCGCATCACAGGAAAAGAGAATCCAGGATGAAGATCACTGATATATTTGAGAATAACGAATACACACTCTCCTTCGAGGTGTTTCCTCCGAAGACGTACGACCGGTTCGACTCGACGAGGGACGCGACCGAAAAGATAGCCGGACTGCATCCCGCCTACATGAGCGTCACCTTCGGCGCGGGCGGAAGCGGAGCGAGGTACACCCTCCCGATCGCGGCAAACATCGAGCAGAAATACGGCGTCCCTGTGATCCACCATCTGACATGCGTCGGATCGACTGCCGAGAACATAGACGAACGCCTCGTCTTCATGAGAATGGTGGGCGTCGAGAACGTTCTCGCGCTGCGGGGCGACATCCCCGAAGGTTCTGACCCATCGGAGTGGGCCTTCATGCACGCAGACGCCCTGGTCTCGCACATCAAAAGCCGCGGCGACTTCTGCGTCGGAGGCGCATGCTATCCCGAGGTCCATCCCGAGGCGGCATCGCCCGAAGAGGATCTGCTCAATCTGAAGCGCAAGGCCGACGCCGGCTGTGATTTCCTCACTACGCAGCTTTTCTTCGACAACTCGTTTTATCTTGATTTCGCTGAAAGGGCGGCCGCGGCGGGGATCACTATCCCGATAACTGCCGGCATCATGCCGGTGACGACGCCCGGCCAGATAAACAGGATAGTCTCGCTCTCGAACTCCTTCGTGCCGGAAAGCCTTGCGGCTATCGCCGATAAATACGGCGGCGACCCCGGATCGATGCGCGAAGCGGGCATCGATTTTGCCGTCGGACAGATACGGGGACTGCTGTCGGCCGGAGTGAAGCGGATACACCTCTATACGATGAACAGCGCGTACGTCGCGGGCAGGATCCATGACGCGTTCATGTCGATGATCCCGGCGGCCGTCTCCGGCCCCGGATCCGACGGAAAGCGAGAGCTGCCGTGAAAGACTTCAGGACAGCGCTCACCGGGTGCGGGGGAAGGGGAGGGGGCTTTCTGCTCTTCGACGGCGCGACGGGTACCCTTCTTCACAGCCGCGGACTTCCCGCGGGCGTCGCACCGGAGGTGTGGGGGCTCACACGTCCCGACGCCGTCTGCGACATACACCGGAGCTACATCGAGGCCGGAGCCGATATCATCAAGTCGAACACCTTCGGGGCGAACAGCCTGAACTACCCGGACGGCGGAGGGATCACTGTCGCCCGCCTCGCCTCGGCCGGACTGCGTAACATCAGGCGTGCGTCAGAGCTTGCAGGAAGGGAAGTATACGCGGCGTACGACATAGGTCCCTGCGGCAGGCTGATCGGGAGCGACATCACCTTCGATCGCGCCTGCGAGGTCTTCGCGGAGTCCGTGAGGGCAGCCGTCGCTGCAGGCGGATACGACCTCATACTGCTCGAGACCTTCGGCGATCTTTCCGAGATCAGGGCCGCGCTCCTCGCCGTGAAGGAGAACTGCGATCTTCCCGCGGTCGTCACCTGCGCATACGGGAAGGACGGGCGGAGCTTCACCGGTACTCCGGCATCGGTCATGTCGGCGGCTCTTGAGGGGCTCGGAGCCGACGCGGTCGGCATGAACTGTTCGTTCGGGCCGGATTCGATGCTCGACATCCTGCCGTCGGTGCTCGATTCGGTGAACATACCGGTCTGCGTGAACCCCAACGCGGGACTTCCTTCCGCCGGCCGGAGCGGCAGGGCGGTATACGACTGCGGCCCCGAAGAATTTTCCGGAACGATGAAGGAGATCGCAAGGCGGGGCGCCGTACTGCTCGGCGGGTGCTGCGGCACGACGCCGGAGCACATAAGGGCGCTCCGTTCGGCGCTCTCCGGTATAAGACCCGCGGTGCGGGAAAAGCACGCCAGGTGCAGGATAACCAGCCGTTCGGAGATATTCGTCTTCGGAGACGGGGGCGACACAGGTTCAGGCCCCGGATATGCCGCGCGCTGTTCTGCCGGTGTCGCCGTCATAGGCGAGAGGATAAACCCGACGGGAAAGAAGCGGTTCAGGGAGGCGCTGCTCGCCGGAGACGGCGACTACGCGGTGTCCGAGGCGCTCTCGCAGGCATCTCTCGGTGCCGACATACTCGACGTCAACGTCGGAATACCCGGCATCGACGAACCGGCCGTCCTGTGTAAGACAGTGGAGGACATCCAGCGCGTCTGTCAGCTCCCGCTGCAGATCGATACCTCGTCTCCCGCGGCCATGGAGGCGGCGCTGAGAATATACGACGGCCTGCCTCTCATCAATTCAGTTAACGGCAGCGAAAAATCGATGTCCGCGATCCTTCCGCTCGCCGCGAAATACGGCGGTACCGTCATCGCGCTGACGCTCGACGGCGAAGGTATACCCGACTCGCCCGAGGGAAGGCTGGAGATCGCCCGGAGGATCGTCTGCCGGGCGGCGGAATACGGTATAGGCAGGGAGAGGATCATCGTCGATCCGCTCGCCCTGACTCTCGGCGCTGACAGCCTAGCCGCCGAGAAGACGCTCGCGGCCCTGAGGCTGATAAAGTCCGAACTCGGAGTGCTGACTTCTCTCGGCGTGTCGAACATATCCTTCGGTCTTCCCGACAGGGAAAGAGTCAACTACGGTTTTCTGCGCTCCGCGGCCGCGGCGGGACTCGACGCCGCCATCATGAACCCCTCCTGCGCTCCGATGATGCGTTTCGCCAAGGACCCCGGAAGCGCAGCCGCCGACGAGGAGGCATTTGCCGTTACGGCGACTGGAGAAAACAGGGATCAGACCTCGGCGCAGGCGGGTCCCGGGACTCTGACGCTGAAGGAGGCCGTGATATGCGGCATGCCGTCCGCCGCACGCGCGGAAGCGGAGAAACTGTGCTCCGTCCGCGACCCTCAGAGCGTAATAACAGACGAGGTCATACCGGCGCTCGACAGGGTTGGATCGGACTTTGAGAGATCGCTCATCTTTCTGCCGGGCCTGCTCGCCGCTGCCGACGCGGCGATCGCCGCGCTCGGCGTGATCACCGACTGCATGGAGAGTCGCTCCGGCGGGCAGAAGCGTGAGAGCGCCGGAAAGGTGGTCCTCGCGACCGTCGAGGGCGATATACACGACATCGGAAAGAATATCGTCGGGGTGATGCTTCGCAGCTACGGTTACGAGGTCATCGATCTCGGAAAGAACGTACCTCCGGAGAGAGTATGCCTCGCGGCGGAGGAGAGCGGCGCGAAGCTCGTCGGGCTCTCGGCTCTCATGACGACTACCGTTCCGTCGATGGAGCGTACCGTGCGTATGCTGAATGAGCGCTGCCCCGGTGTAAAGACTGTCGTCGGAGGCGCCGTGCTCACGGCAGAATACGCAAAGATGATAGGCGCCGACAGGTATTCCCCCGACGCGATGTCGACCGTGAGATACGCGGCGGAGGTATACGGCAGCGCCGACGTGCACGGACCGGAAAACAGACAGGAATGAGCGGGCGTACGGCCCGGAAAGAACCGGCTTATGGATAAGATTCAAAGAAAAAAATACCCCATTCTTTCGGGGATCTCGTCGCCGGCAGACCTCAAGCTGCTGAGCGACGAAGACACGGACAGCCTTGCCGACGAGATAAGGGAGTGCCTCGTCGAGCGAGTGAGCGAGAACGGCGGTCACCTGGCTTCGAACCTGGGGGTCGTAGAGCTGACTCTCGCGCTGCACCGCGTCTTTGACGCGCCGGACGACAGGATAATATTTGACGTCGGTCATCAGAGCTACGTCCACAAACTGCTCACCGGCAGGTTCGACAGCTTTGACACACTTCGCAGACCGGGCGGGATCTCCGGCTTCACCAAACGCTCCGAGAGCGTGTACGACCCGTTCGGCGCAGGACACAGTTCAACGGCGCTGTCAGCGGCGCTCGGCATCGCCGAGGCGGAAAAGCTGTCGGGCAGCGGCAACTGGACGGTCGCGGTGATCGGCGACGGCGCCTTCACCGGAGGCATGGTGCACGAGGCGCTCAACAACTGCCCGCAGGCTGGCGACCTTAAGCTGCTCATAGTCATAAACGAGAACGAGATGTCGATCTCGAAGAACATCGGCAGTTTCGCGCGCAGTCTGTCGAACATACGCACGACGCCAGGATACTTCAGGACCAAACTCGTGACGAGAAAGATCCTGTCGGCTATCCCGCTGATCGGAAAGCCGGTACTGCGTTTTCTCACCGCTTTCAAGAAGAAACTCAAGGACGGCCTTTACGGCTCTAATCTGTTCGAGGACCTTGGCCTTTACTACGTCGGGCCGGTCGACGGCCACGACAGGCGCAAGCTCGAGACCGCCTTCCGCGAGGCGGTGAAGCACGGAGAGAGCGCGGTCATACACATAAAAACGGTGAAGGGAAAGGGCTATCCGCCCGCCGAGGAGAATCCGGACGACTGGCATTCGGTCCCGGCCTCCGGCTTTTCCGGTACGAACGGCTTTTCGGCCGAGTTCGGCGAAGCGCTGTGCAGGGCCGCGACGGTCGACAGCACCGTCTGCGCCGTTACCGCCGCTATGGAGAAGGGCACTTCTCTCGACAAGTTCCACCGCATGTTCCCCGAGCGCTTTTTCGATGTCGGAATAGCCGAGGCTCACGCCGTGACGTTTGCCGCCGGACTTGCCTCCGACGGCATGAAGCCGGTATGCGCGATCTATTCCACTTTTCTCCAGAGGGCATACGACAGCATACTTCACGACGCCGCTCTCCAGGGGCTTCCACTCACGCTCTGCATCGACCGGGCGGGCCTGAACGAGACCGACGGCGCGACGCACCACGGGATCTTCGACGTGGCTTTCCTTTCGTCGATACCGGGTGTCGAGATATTCGCTCCGGCGACATACGACTCGCTCAGGGCATCTCTTCGCGCGGCGCTGGCATCGGGAACGACCGCAGCCGTGAGGTATCCGAACGGAAGCGAAGACCCGCGCGTCGTGTCAGAGTTTTATCCCGACGGTTTCCGGTCGCTCACGGGTGTGCGCTTTTCGCGCCTCGACGGGGCGGTTACAGTCATCGTATGTCACGGCAGGATGGCCTCGGTGGCTGTCGAGGCCGCCGACAGACTGAAGGCCGCCGGCATCGGATGCGGTCTCGCGCTCTGCGAGCTGATAAAGCCGTATTCGGTCCCGGCAGAACTGATCGTGAGAAGGCTTCCCGCGACGGTCCGCCGGATCATATTCATCGAGGAGGAGATAAAGCAGGGCGGCTTCGGTATGAATCTGTCCGACGCCGTCCGCGACGCGGCGGACAGAGAGAGGTTCTCCTTTGCAGTGATCGGGACCGACGACACCTTCGCGGTGCCGAAGAGCGGCATGACCGCCGCCAGAGCTGCCGGAGTCGACGTCGACAGCATCCTTCGGAAGATCATGCCACTCGTCTCCAGAGACAGGTGAGCCCCCGCGGATCGCCCGAAAAAACCGAACGTAACATAAAAACGCCCCGGATGCGTCATCCGCGGCGTTTTTATGATGCTTATACCTGCCGGTATCACGGCCCGTTCCGCCGTCATCCTCCGGCGAGGAGCAGGAACTGGCCCGCGGGATAGAGTATCCAGATCGCGAGGTCGTTGTTTTTCGTCCTGACGCCGAGCAGCTTGTCGAAGAAGATGAACAGGTCAGATGCGAGAAAGAGGAATATTCCCGCGGCGGAGATCCACCTCAGCCCGCCGAGCGATACGGCGGCCGCCCAGACCGACGCGCAGTCGGCGCATATCAGCGTGAGATAACCCGCGACAGGCAGGAACAGCGGCTTCGATCCGCCGGCATCCCTGTATCTGAACGCTCCGAAAGTTATGAGCGCAGCCCACACCGCCACTGCCGCGAGGAGCCCGGCATTTGAAAAACTTCCGCCGCGGACGAGATTCAGGACGGCGAATCCCGCGGCGTAAATGATATGCGAGATGCCGAAGACCGCTCCTCCGGCGACGAACCCGTGAAGGCGGAGCCTGTCGGTGACCGGCCGGAAGTTCATGAGCACGATGTCTCCCAGCGAGGATAGCAGCATGGCGGCGGCACATAGATATCTGTCGGGCGCCGGGTGCGGCGCAAAGGCCGCGAGGAGTATTCCGTAAAGCGAGAGCGAGAGTGTAATAATGAGATGCGACTTTTTTTTCGCAGGTAAACGCGGATATTTCCCGCCTTTGCCGGGGGCCGTGTTCTTCTTTTCCATGAGCGGCTCCTTTCGTCTCCGGATCGGCAGAAGAGGTCTATTCGCTGAATACAGCCGCCGCCTTTACCGCCCTGTGCCAGCTGTCGAGCCTGTCCTGGCGTTCGGCCGGCGAGATCTGCGGCGAGAATTCGGCAGCGATATGCCGCTCCCTGACGATGTCGGCGGCAGAGCTTATGGCTCCCGTGGCAAGTCCCGCGAGGAAAGCGGCGCCCATGGCCGTCGTTTCGACGCATCCCGGCCTTATGATCTTTTTCCCGAGCAGGTCGGCCTGCATCCGGAGCAGCAGATCGTTTGCCGAGGCTCCGCCGTCGACCGCCAGAGAGGGGATGAACGTGCCGGAGTCGCTCTGCATCACGCCGATGAGGTCGGCGGTCTGGAATGCCATCGATTCGAGCACGGCGCGGACCAGATGCGCGCGCGTCGTGCCTCTGGTGATTCCGAACGCGGCGCCGCGGACGTGAGGGTTCCAGTAGGGGGCTCCGAGTCCGACGAAAGCGGGAACGAAATAGACTCCGCCGGTGTTCTCGACGGAAGAGGCGATCTTTTCGCTTTCTCCGGCGTATCCTACAAGTCCCAGTCCGTCGCGGAGCCACTGGATCGCGGCGCCGCAGATGAATACCGAACCTTCCAGCGCGTATGTCGTCTTTCCGCCGATCTGCCACGCGACGGTCGAGAGCAGTCCGTTCTTCGAGAGCACCGGACGGTCGCCCGTGTTCATGAGCAGGAATCCGCCGGTCCCGTAGGTGTTTTTGACGCTCCCGCGCTCGTAGCAGCACTGGCCGAAGAGGGCGGCCTGCTGGTCGCCGGCGACTCCCGCGACCGGGATCGTCTCGCCGAACACGGCGGGGTCGGTCATGCCGAAGAGTCCCGACGACGGCATGACTTTCGGAAGGATGCTCTCCGGGATGCCGAGGAGTTCGAGCAGCTCGCCGTCCCAGTCCATCGTGTTTATGTTGTACAGCATCGTGCGCGATGCGTTCGAGACGTCAGTCGCGTGAGTGCGCCCGCCGGTCAGGCAGTAAATCAGCCAGCAGTCGACGGTCCCGAAGCAGAGTTCGCCGGCTTCGGCGCGCGCTCTCGCTCCCGGAACGTTCTCAAGTATCCAGCGAAGCTTCGTGCCGGAGAAGTAGGGATCGGGAATGAGTCCCGTCTTTCTGCGGATGAACTCGGTGAGACCTTCGGATCTGAGATAGTCGCAGTATTCGGCAGTCCTGCGGCACTGCCAGACTATGGCGGGGCAGATCGGGACACCTGTCTTTCTGTCCCAGACGACGGTCGTCTCGCGCTGGTTAGTGATGCCGATGCCGTATATCTCGCCGGCGTCCGAGCCTGCCGCCGCGAGCGCTTCGCGGGCGACTTCGAACTGCGTGTCCCTGATCTCAAGGGCGTCGTGTTCGACCCATCCCTCGTGAGGGAAGTACTGCCTGAATTCCTTTTGCGAGGTCGCGACGGGCCTGCCGTCGGTCGTGAAGACGATCGCGCGGGACGACGTCGTTCCCTGGTCGAGTGCAAGTAGGTACTTCTTTTCTTTCATTTTGCTGTCCTTCTTAAGACTGTTTGTTTGAATCTGTTCAGGTAACTGTCGCTGCCCCGTCTGCCCGAGTCCGGACCGTCAGCGGGAGACAGCCTCTCTGAGAAAGTTCACGGCGAGCGCGATGTCGTGCACGGGGTCGCTGCCGCATTCGCGCTCTATCGTAAGATAGCCATGGTAGCCTGTTCCGTCAAGCACGCGCAGATAGGTTTCGAAATCGACGTCGCCCTGTCCGAGCGGGAGCTCCTCGAACGCCCGGCCCTTTTTCTGCTCCTCTGTCTTCGGGACAAGGCCGAATATCTGCGCCGGCGTCGCGTCGTTCAGCTTCCTTCCGTCCTTCGCGTGCGTGTGAACGATGTATTTCGAGAGTATCCTCACCGATTCGACGGGATCGGTCCCGGTGACCATGACGAAATTCGCCGGATCGAGATTGACCGCCATTCCTGTCGATCCGAAGGGATCGAGGAAGTCCCGCAGCGTCTCCGCCTTCTCGGGACCCGTCTCGATAGCGAAGTGAGAGCCTGTCGAGTCGGCGTATCGGCAGAGCTCGTAGCAGGCGTCCTGCATGATCCTGTATCTGCGGTCGCCCGTGTCCTCCGGAATGAGACCTATGTGAGTCGTTACGATATTCGTGCCGAGTTCGTTCGCGAGGTCGAGGATCCTCTCTGATTTTTCTATAAGCGAGGGATTCCGCTCCGGGACGTCGAAGCTCATGCCGAGATCCCCGCACAGGGCGGAGAAGGAGAGACCGCAGCCGTCCGTCAGCGACAGCAGTTCCTTCTTTCTGTCCGACGTGATGTTCTCGGGGGCGTAGTCTCCGGTCGTCGCGAACATCTGAAGTCCGTCGACGCCGAGCTCCGCAGCTTTTTTAATCGCCTCGGGGACGGGAAGCCTGAATGACTCGAGCATGGCCCCGATCCTGAAAGAGTACATGTCTTTCCTCCTGCCGCCGCGCTGACCGCGCCGCGTGTCGAAAAATAATGCAAAACAATTATATCACACGTACGGCGATAAATCAACCTTGAGTGCAAAAAAACGGCGCTTACGGCGCGGCGGCTGTTGACAAGTCCGCCTCCTGAGTGTATAATGGTGGCACGGGCGCCCAGGCGTTCCGGATTTGCTCTTTCGGAGGACCGGTTTTAATGATTGAAAGCGGAAGATACACCGTGGCCGTCGTCGGCTGCGGCAGGATAGCTCGCGGGCAGCATTTTCCCGCACTCTCGAAAATGGAAGATGTGAGGATCAAATACGCGTGCGACCTCATCCCCGAAAAAGCCGCGGGTATGGTGGAAAAATTCGGAGCCGAACGCGCGGTGACTGACTACAGGGAGGTCCTCGCCGACCCGGAGGTCGAGTCTGTGTTCGTCCTCACCCCGAACTACGTTCACTACACCGTGACGATGGACGCGCTGGCTGCGGGGAAGAACGTCTTCTGCGAGAAGCCTATCACCGTCAACTACCCTCTCTCGCTCGAAATGGCCGAACAGGCTGAAAAATGCGGGAAGATCCTCAACATAGGGGTCTGCAACAGATACCATAAGACCGTGGAGATCCTCGAAGAGATGAACCGCCGCGGCGAATTCGGAAAGATCTACCACGTATACTGCTCGTTCCGGAGCTTCCGCTCGATCCCCGGACTCGGAGGCGCTTTCACGACGAAGGCGATGTCGGGCGGCGGAGTGCTCATCGACTGGGGCATACATTTCCTTGACCTGATACTCTATATCCTCGGCGGACCGAAGCTCCGGACGGTCACATGCGACACATACTCCGAGATGGCGAAGGACATGAGCGCGTACAGATACCGCTCGATGTGGGCGCGCGACACCGCCGACCTGTCCGGAACAAACGACGTCGAGGACTTCGTCAGCGGATACGTCAGGACCGACGCCGCGAGCATCTCCTTCAACGGAGCCTGGGCGCAGAACATCGACAGAGACGAGATGTTCATCGACTTTCTCGGAGACAGAGGCGGAGTCAGGATGAAATACTGCGCCGGATACACACTTTTTACCGAAAAGGACGGCGAATTCGTCGAGATATCGCCCGAATACGACATTCCGAACATGTACGCGAGGGAGGACCGCGCCTTCCTCGAATCCTGCCGCTCGGGGATCCCGAACCGCTCTAACATAGTGAACATACTCGAGAGCGCGAAGCTGCTGGATTATCTGTACCGCTCGGCCGAACAGAAGAAGGAGATCACTCTCTGACTTTCAGGCAGACAAAAAACCCGCAAAAGCGGGTTTTTTGTCTGCCTTGAGCTGTCTCAGCGTATGTCTACGGTAACCTTTTTGCCGGATCCCGTGGCCGCCGCTTTGACGAGAGTGCGTATCGCTTTGGCGATCTTGCCGTGTCTGCCGATGACCATTCCCATCTCCTCGGGGGCGACGGTGAGGACGAATCTCACCTCGTCATCCGAATCGCTGCGGGTTATGGAGACCTGATCGGGTGAGTCGACTATTGCGCAGACGATGTCGAACAGTATCTTTTCGATATCCATCGCGGCTGACGGTTCACTCTGTGACTCCGGCCTTCTTGAGCAGCGCCATTACCTGTTCAGTCGGCTGCGCGCCCTTCTTCAGCCAGTCGGAAGCCTTTTCGGCGTCGATCTTCAGGTCGCCCTCTTTGAGCGGATTGTAGGTCCCGATCTCATCGATGAAGTTGCCGCCTCTGGGTGTGCGCTGATCGGCTACGACGATGCGGTAGCACGGCTGTTTCTTCGCGCCGAAACGCGAAAGTCTGATTCTGACCATGGTTTATTCTCCTTTTGAAGTAAAAATTTGATTACTGTGAAATATCCGCCCGGCTCGGGTCCGGACGTGTTCCGCGGCAGGATGGCCGTCAGAACGGGAAGCGCGGCATACCGCGTTTTTTGTTTTTTCCGAATCCGCGTCCGCCAGACCCTAACTGCTTCATGAGCTTCTGTGTCTGTTCGAACTGCTTGAGAAGGCGGTTCACCTCCTGTATGGAGGTGCCGCTTCCTTTCGCGACACGCTGCTTCCTCGAGTAGTTGAGGATGTCGGGCCTTGCCCGTTCGGCGGGCGTCATGGACTTGATTATGGCCTCGGTCCTCGCTACGGCCTTTTCGTCGACGTGAGCTCCCTTCAGCGCCGAGCGGTCGATCCCCGGCATAAGTCCGAGGAGCTGGTCGAGGTCGCCCATGTTCTTCAGCTGCCCGAACTGTTCGAGGTAGTCGTCGAGCGTGAAACTTGCCTCTCTCACCTTGCGTTCGAGCTCGGCGGCCTGCTTTTCGTCGTAGGCCTGCTCCGCCTTCTCAATGAGAGTCAGGATGTCGCCCATCCCGAGTATTCTCGATGCCATGCGGTCGGGGTAGAACGGCTCAATATTCTCGATCTTCTCGCCGGTCCCGATGAACTTTATCGGCTTGCCTGTGATGTATCTGACCGACAGCGCGGCACCGCCTCTCGTGTCGCCGTCGAGCTTCGTGAGTATCACTCCCGTGATATCGAGCAGCTCGTTGAACTTCTCGGCGACGTTCACCGCGTCCTGTCCTATCATGGCGTCGACGGTGAGCAGTATCTCGTCGGGATCCGTCACGGCCTTGATCTGACGAAGCTCTTCCATGAGGGCCTCGTCGATGTGCAGCCGTCCCGCGGTATCGATGAACAGCATGTCGCAGAAACTGTCCTTCGCGGCTTCGAGGCTGCGCTTCGCGATCTCGACGGGAGAGACGCCGGTGCCCATCGAGAAGACAGGGACGCCGATCTGTTCGCCGAGGACCTCGAGCTGCTTTACCGCGGCGGGACGGTAGACGTCGCAGGCGGCGAGCATCGGGCGCTTGCCCTGCTTTTTGTACATCGCCGCGAGCTTGGCGGCGTGAGTGGTCTTGCCGGCGCCCTGAAGGCCGCACATCATTATGACTGTGGGCGGGGAGGGGGAGACGGTCAGTTTCGACTGACTGCTGCCCATGATCTCCGTCAGTTCCTCGTTTACGATCTTGACTATCTGCTGGGCGGGAAGGAGCGATTCGAGGACTTCGGAACCGACGGCCCGCTCGCTCACACGGTTTATAAATTCCTTCACCACCCTGAAGGAGACGTCGGCCTCGAGCAGCGCGAGCTTGATCTCACGCATCCCGGACCTGACGTCGGCCTCGGTGAGTTTGCCCTTGCCGCGGAACTTTCTGAAAGCGGCTGAGAGCTTGTCTGTTAGTGACTGGAACATTGTTCGTTTCTTTTCTCTTTGAATTATTCGGTACGGCTGTGCGGGTGCGTTGCCGGTCGGGAACCCGAATCAGCGCTCTATCGCTTCGGATATCCCTTCGGCGAGCATGGCAATTTCCTCGTTTCCGATCTCTCTCGCGAGTGACGCCGCCATCCCGGCTTTTTCCTTTACTGTCCTGAACTTTTCTGCCATGCCCAGCTTTTCCTCGTACATGGCGAGCTCGGCCGAGGCCCTTACTATGATCTCCCGGACCGCCTGCCTCGAAATCCCCAGTTCCTCCGCGATCTCGGAGAGCGACATGTCGCTGTTGTAGTACATGTCGGTGACGTTCTTCCGGCGCTCCGAGAGGAGACCTCCGTAAAAGTCGAGGAGATATCCGGCTTCGATGTTCTTTTCGATCACTTTGCGTCAGGCCTCCCGCGGCCGCTCCGGCTGTCCGCGGAACGGTGTAAAGTGTTTTGGTTTACACATTATACCACAGACTCCGGCCCATGTCAAGCTTTTTCCTCAAAAAAACGGCAGCGGTCTGTCCACGTTCGTCGGATTGAACAGTTTTTTGCGGCTAAATTTGTTTAAACTGCTGTTTTCAGGTTGACAAAAAAACGATTTAGTGCTATTATATTATCCGTTTTTCGGGGAAACGGTTTCGACCGGACCGCGGCGCGGCAGGGCCGCGGAGCGCTCTGTGAGAACGGGATCCCCGAATCGAACGTTTAACCTATTCCCGTTCATGAAAGTGAGATGTTATATTACCGATGACTGTTCTTCTCAGCATTGCGGTAGCTCTTGCGGCGGGACTTGCTCTGTCAAGACCCGCCAAACTTATAGGCCTTCCGGCTGTCACGTCATACCTTGTCGCGGGTATACTGATCGGCCCCTTCTGCCTGGGAAGGCTCGGGATATCCGGACTCGGCTTCACATCATTTGAAGAGGTCGGTTCACTGAAGCTCATAAGCGATGTCGCGCTCGGCTTCATAGCCTTCGCGATAGGCAACGAGTTCCGGCTCTCCGAGATCAAAAAGATCGGACGCCAGGCCCTGGTCATCGGAGTATTTCAGTCGGTGGCCGCGACGGTGCTCGTCGATGCCGCGCTCCTGCTCCTCCACGTGATCGCCGGCGGCAAGGTGACGGTCCCGCTCGCTCTGACTCTCGGAGCCATCGCGTCGGCGACGGCCCCCGCCGCGACGCTCATGGTCGTGCGCCAGTACAAGGCGAAGGGAAAGCTCACCGATCTGCTCCTGCCGATCGTCGCTCTCGACGACGCTGTCGGGCTCGTCATCTTCTCGGTGTCGATAGGCATCGCGAAGGCCATGAGCTCGTCGAGCATCGACATCGTCTCGGTGGCGGTGAACCCCATCATCGAGATCGTGCTGTCGCTGGTGCTCGGCGCGGTGATGGGCTTCCTGTTCTCGTTCTTCGAGCGGTTTTTCCAGTCGCGCAGCAAGCGTCTGTCGCTGGCCGTCACGGCGGTGATCCTGACCGTCGCTCTGTCTCAGCTCGAATTCACCGCGGGGAGGGTCAGGTTCGGCTTCTCGACGCTCCTTGTATGCATGATGCTGGCAACCGTCTTCTGCAATATTTGCGATTTCTCGCCCGAGATTATGGAGAGGACCGACAGATGGACCTACCCGCTGTTCATACTCTTCTTCGTTATAAGCGGCTCGGAGCTCGACCTCTCGGTCTTCGCCGATCTGACCGTCGTCCTCATCGGACTTGTCTACATCATCTTCCGTTCGCTCGGCAAGTATTTCGGCGCCGGCATCAGCGCCGGCTTCATGAAGTGCGATCCGGCGGTGAAGCGGAATCTCGGCCTCACCCTTCTGCCTCAGGCTGGAGTCGCGCTCGGTATGGCGAACAGCGTCGGAGCGCTGGGCGAAGAGGGCGGACTGATCCGCAACATAGTGCTCTTCGGAGTGCTGATATACGAGATCGTCGGTCCGTCGCTCACCCGCTTCGCGCTCACAAGGGCGGGCGATATAGAAACAAAGCCCGAGGGCAAGACGGCAAGACGTCTGCCGGAGAACACCGAAGCGGGCGGGCAGCGCTGACTGACGTACGTCTCTCGCGTATAGCCTTACCGGCGGCTCCGGTCTTCCCGGGACCGAAAAAACAGTTGACGTGATATTATTTATGTGATATAATATACTAAACTCATTTTTATTCGGCCGGGGGTCAGAGGAATGGCAGACGTATTCATCGACGGCAGCTCAGGCACGACGGGGCTTCGCATACGCGAAAGGCTGTCCGGAAGACAGGACATAAGACTGTTGCAGCTCAGTGAAGAGAAGAGGCACGACGTCTCCGCGAGGGCGGAGGCGATATCGCGCGCCGACGTCGCTTTTCTGTGCCTTCCCGACGCAGCAGCGGCCGAGATCGCGGAGGCTGCACGAGACTGCGCTTCGGTCATCATCGACACATCAACGGTCCACAGGACAAAAGAGGGCTGGACATACGGTTTTCCCGAGCTTGACGGACAGCGGGAGCGGATCGCGTCTTCGAAGAGGATAGCGAATCCCGGCTGTCACGCCGGCGGGTTTATCGCGCTCGTCCGCCCTCTTGTTTTTTACGGCCTGATCTCTGAGGATATAAGGCTCCAGTGTACTTCGCTCACCGGATATTCGGGAGGCGGAAAGAAAATGATAGCCGATTATTCCGACGCGTATGACAACATGAACGCCGCACGCTCCGCGGACGGCGGCGCGCCGCGCGGCGAGAGCTTCGGCAGGCTGCAGGCCCCGAGGCTTTACGGCCTCGGCGGAGGGCACAAGCACCTTCCCGAGATGACGAAGGTGTGCGGCCTATCCCGCGAGCCTCTCTTCCTGCCGGTGGTTTCGTCATTTTATTCGGGAATGGAGGTCATAGTCCAGATCCCGAAGGATGAGACGAAGGCGTGCGGCGCCGACATTTCGGCAGCCTACGCGGAGTATTACGGTAAAGACGGCATGGTCCGGGCGGTCGACACCGGCGTCACCGGAGACGGTGACGGAACGCTCTCGGCGGCGTCGATGCGCGGGAAGGACACCATGGAGGTGTCGGCCGCGGACGGAAAGGACCGCATACTCCTCGTGTCGAGGTTCGACAACCTCGGCAAGGGCGCTTCGGGCGCGGCGATACAGAACATGAACATCGCGCTCGGTCTCGACGAAAAAGAAGGACTTGTCATCTGATTGAAGGGAGGTCTCTGCCATGATAAAAAAGACGGAAGGCGGCGTGTGCGCCGCGGCCGGTTTTTCGGCCTTCGGAATGCGCTGCGGCATAAGAAAGAACAAAACGAAAAAAGACCTGGCGCTCATACTCAGCGACCGGGACGCGGCCGCGGCCGCGGTCTATACGACGAATCTCGTAAAGGGCGCGCCCCTGACGGTGACGAAAAGGCATCTCGACGGAACCGGCGGAACGGCGAGGGCCGCCATATGCAACAGCGGCATCGCGAACACCTGCTGCGAGGGCGGAGTCCTCGCGGCCGACACCGAGTGCCGCGCCCTGGCCGGCGCGCTCGGCATCCCTGAAGACAGGGTGATCGTCGCTTCGACCGGCGTCATAGGTCAGCCGCTCGACCCCGGTGTCATCGTGCGGGCGATCCCGGAGCTCGTATCCGGCCTCAGCCCCGACGGCGGACCGCTCGCCGCCGAGGCGATCATGACTACCGATACCCGCCGAAAGGAGACAGCCTACGAGTTTTCCGTCGGTGATACCGTCTGCCGCATAGGCGGCTGCGCCAAAGGCAGCGGAATGATACACCCGAACATGGCGACCATGCTCGTGTTCATCACGACAGACGCGGCGGTCTCTCCCGCCATGCTGGAGCGGGCGCTCTCAGACGATATCGACGGCAGTTTCAACATGATCAGCATCGACGGCGACACATCGACGAACGATATGGTCTCGGTGATGGCGAACGGAGCCGCCGGAAATGCCCTCATCGATGCCGAAGGCCCGGGATTTGACGCCTTCCGCGAGGCGCTCTCGCGTGTCACGGACGACCTGTGCCGCATGATCGCGGCCGACGGCGAAGGCGCGTCGAGGCTCCTCGTATGCGAGGTGTCGGGCGCCGCGACGCTGAAGGACGCGCGGCTCGCCGCGAGGAGCGTGATCAGCTCGAACCTTCTCAAGGCGGCGATGTTCGGCGCCGACGCCAACTGGGGCAGGGTGCTGTGCGCGGCAGGCTACAGCGGCGCGTCGTTCGATCCGTCGGAGTGTTCGGTCTTCTTCTCGGGAGAAGCGGGCAGGATAGAAGTCTGCCGAGGAGGATGCGGAGTCGATTTTTCCGAAGAAGAGGCTAAAAAGATACTCTCCGGCAGCGAAATAACGATCGAAGTCGGACTCGGCAACGGAAAATACAGCGCCCGTGCGCTCGGCTGCGACCTGACATACGACTACGTAAAGATCAACGGCGACTACCGCACCTGAGCGGACGCCGGGTAATATCCGGAGCGTTTCCGGGCACACATACGCCGCGGACCGGCATGAGAAGATGACAGAACAGCTCTCAAACATGGAGCGCGCAGAGGTCCTGACCCAGGCGCTCCCTTACATCAGAAGATACAGAGGCAAGACCGTCGTCGTGAAATACGGCGGGAACGCCATGACCGACGACGCCCTCAAGGAGCAGGTGATGGAGGACATCGTGCTGCTCTGGCTCGTCGGAGTACGCGTCGTGCTGGTGCACGGCGGAGGACCCGAGATCAGCGACATGATGTCGAGGCTCGGCAAGAAGCCGATGTTCATCGACGGCCTGCGTGTGACCGACCGCGAGACCGTCGACATAGCCCAGATGGTGCTCGCCGGAAAGATCAACAAGACGCTCGTCGGCATGCTCGGAATGAAGGGCGGCAAGGCTGTCGGGCTTTCGGGCATCGACGGCCGGATGATACTGGCCGAAAAGCTCGACGAGCGCCTCGGATACGTCGGCAGGATCACCGGGATCGACACGAAGCCGGTCGACAACGTGCTCTCGGGCGGCTATATCCCGGTCATATCCACGCTCGGCTGCGACAGGGCAGGCAACACATACAACATCAACGGCGACACCGCCGCCGCCAAGATCGCCGGAGCGCTCGGAGCAGAGAGGCTGATACTCATGACCGATGTTGCCGGGATCATGAGGGACAGGGACGACAAG
Organism: Clostridia bacterium; assembly: GCA_017454675.1. Classification (GTDB taxonomy): domain Bacteria; phylum Bacillota; class Clostridia; order Oscillospirales; family CAG-272; genus CAG-390. The sequence continues at coordinate 43,661 of JAFTCN010000053.1, read as the reverse complement.
TCGTCGCTCATCCCGGAGATAACGGTGTCGGAGGCACGCCGGCTTTACAGCGACGGGATCATCTCCGGAGGCATGGTCCCCAAGGTCGACTGCTGCATCGAGGCAATCGTCGCGGGCGTGAAGAACGCCGTCATTATGGACGGCAGGGTCCCGCATTCGATACTCATGGAGCTGCTCACCGACGAGGGCGCCGGCACGCTCGTCACCTCCGATCCATTGTGAGACCGTGCCGGAGCTGCGACCGGCAAACAGTCATTTCCTATAAAACCGGAAAAACAGGTGAAATATGGATAATTCGATCTTTGAGCGCGACAGCCGCTATATTGCGGGCACATACGGACGCTTTCCCGTCGAGATCGTCCGCGGCGAGGGCTCTCTCGCGTACGGCCCCGACGGAAAGAGATATATCGACCTCGGATCGGGTATCGGGGTGACATCATTCGGCATCTCCGATCCCGTCTGGCGCGACGCCGTCGTCCGCCAGCTCTATGCCGTGCAGCATATGTCGAACCTTTACTATACCGATCCCTGCGTCGCCCTCGCGGAACGCCTGTGCGAACGCACCGGGATGAAGAAGGTGTTCTTCTCGAATTCCGGCGCCGAAGCGAACGAGTGCGCTATCAAAGCCGCGAGGAAGTACGCCGCCGACAGATACGGCGAGCAGAGGCATCTCATCGTGACGCTGAAGAACAGCTTCCACGGCCGGACGCTGACTACTCTCGCTGCCACCGGTCAGGACAGGTTCCACACCCTGTTCCGTCCGCTCACACCCGGCTTTGCCAGTGTCGCTGCCGGTGACCTCGAAGCGCTGGAGAAAATCTCAGAGGACGGTCTTCCCGCCGCCGTGATGGTCGAGTGCATACAGGGCGAGGGCGGAGTCATCCCGCTCGACGGCGGATATCTCCGCGCCCTTTCCGCCTGGTGCGCAAAGAACGACGTTCTCCTCGCGGTCGACGAGGTACAGACCGGAAACGGCCGCACCGGAGCCCTCTATTCATATATGAATTTCGGCATAATGCCCGATATAGTCACGACGGCCAAGGGACTCGGGGGAGGCCTTCCGATCGGAGCGACGCTCCTCGGAGAGAAGTGCGCCGGCGTGTTTTCGCCCGGCGACCACGGCTCGACCTTCGGCGGGAATCCGGTATGCTGCGCCGGCGCGGTAAGTATCATAGACCGGATCGACGACGAACTGCTCGCCGGAGTGAGGGAAAAGGGAGAGATGCTGCGAAAGATCATGGAAGGCGCTCCCGGCGTGTCCGGTATCAGCGGAATGGGACTCATGCTGGGGATCGCGTGCGAGCGCCCCGCCGCCGAGTGCGTCAGGGAATGCATCGACCGCGGCGTGTTATGCCTGACGGCAAAGGACAGGATAAGGCTCCTGCCGGCTCTCAACATCCCGTCGGACCTGCTCCGCGAAGGAGCGGAAGTCATCCTTTCGGTCTGCGCGGGAAAACACTGACTTTATTAAATTAAAGCAATATGTTCGATTCAGGAAAGGTACGGTAGTGCAAATGGAAAAGCAGAGTGTTTTCATAGGGGCCGCCACGGCTCTCATCACGCCGCTCGACGAAAAGGGCGTGGATTTTGTACAGTTCGGGCGCCTGATTGACTGGCAGATCGAACGGGGCATCGACGCTCTGGTCATCTGCGGTACCACGGGCGAAGGCTCCACCCTCAGCGATGAGGAGCACCGCGCGGTGCTCGATTTCGCCGTGCGCAGGGCTGCCGGAAGAGTTCCGATGATTGCCGGCACGGGATCGAACGACGTTGCCTACGCCGTCGATCTCACGAGATACGCGTGCGGCGTCGGATACGACGGCATGCTCCTCGTTACCCCTTACTACAACAAGGCGACACAGAAAGGGCTCATAAAGTCGTTCACGACCGTCGCGGACGCCAGCACGAAGCCCTGCATCCTGTACAATGTACCGTCGAGGACCGGTGTGAACATCGAGCCTTCCACCTACGCCGCCCTGGCCGATCACCCGATGATAAGCGGGATCAAGGAGGCCGGAGGCAACATATCGAAGATCGCCGAGACCGCCTCACTCGTTGAGGGCAGGCTCGACATTTATTCGGGCAACGACGACCAGATCGTTCCCATCATGTCTCTCGGCGGCAAGGGAGTCATTTCCGTGCTCTCGAATCTGCTCCCGGCCGAGACGTCCGCGCTCTGCCATATGTATCTGGACGGAGACTCGGCCGGCGCGAGAAGGCTCCAGCTGAAATACATGCCTCTCATATCGGCCCTCTTCTGCGAGGTCAACCCGATACCGGTCAAGGCAGCCATGGCAGCAATGGGCTTCTGCAGGAATTACGTACGCCTTCCGCTCACCGAGATGGAGGATGCTCACAGAGAGCATCTTTACGGCCTGATGCGCGCCGAGGGGCTGATAAAATGATCAGGATCATAGTCAACGGCGCGAACGGAAGGATGGGAGTCGAGGTCGAGAAGATCGCGGCGGGCGACGACGGAATAATGGTCGCGGCGCTCTCCGACATTTCGGGCGACGGAGTTTCCTGCTTCCGATCCCTTGCCGATATCCCGGCATCGACTGCCGCCGACGTGATAATCGATTTTTCGCACCACAGCGCCGTGCATGACGTCCTGTCGTGCGCCGTCTCGCGGAACATCCCTGCCGTCATAGCGACGACCGGCCACACGGCAGAGGAGAAAGAACTTATAAGAGAAGCGTCGGAGAAGATTCCCGTGTTCTTTTCGGCCAACATGTCGCTCGGCGTCGCCGTGCTCGCGAAGCTCGCCGTCACCGCCGCGTCGGCATTTCCCGAAGCCGACATAGAGATCGTCGAGACCCATCACAACCGCAAGAAGGACGCTCCCAGCGGCACCGCCCTGATGCTGGCAGAAGCGATCTCTCGCGCACGTCCCGGCTCTCATATTTGCGCCGAATCGGGGACGCGCGGCCTTCGCGACAGGAACGAGATCGGGATCAGCTCGGTGAGGCGGGGCGGAATCACCGGCATCCACGAGATACTGATCTCCACCGACAGCCAGACGCTGACGCTGAAGCACGAGGCGCACTCAAGGACGCTTTTCGCAGAGGGCGCGATATCGGCCGCCCGGTTCATCGCAGGGAAGGGCCCCGGGCTCTACGGCATGAGCGACCTCGCCGTGGCGGCGGATCCCGACTGAGACCCCGTCGGAGAGCGCGGACAGGATTATCGATCAGGGAAGAAAGAGCAGAGAACGGAAAGATGATTAAAGCAGCTATATGCGGCTACGGCAACCTCGGAAAGGGAGTCGAGGCCGCGATGAACGAAAGCCGTGACATACAGCTCACGGCGATATTCACCCGCCGCGGCCCGGAGACCGTAAAGCCGGTCCGCGACGGAGTAAAGGTCTATTCATACGCCGATCTGCCCCGGTTCAGGGGCTGCTTCGACGTGGTCGTCAACTGCGGCGGAAGCGCTACCGACCTGCCGGTGACGACGCCAGAGATCGCGGCGTTCTTCAACGTCGTCGACAGCTTCGACAACCATTCGCATATTCCCGAACATCTGGCGGCGATGGGAAGAGCCGCCGAAGAAGGCGGCAACCTAGCCCTCGTCTCGGTCGGATGGGATCCGGGACTCTTCTCGCTGGCGAGACTGTATATGAACGCTGTCCTGCCCGAGGGCAGCGACTATACCTTCTGGGGCCGCGGAGTGAGCCAGGGCCATTCGGACGCGGTCCGCAGGATCGAAGGCGTCGCAGACGCGAGGCAGTACACGGTCCCGGTGGAGGAGGCGGTCGCGCGTGTGAGGAACGGCGAGCGTCCGGTGCTCTCTGCCGGTGAGAAGCATACGAGGGAATGCTATGTCGTCGCGGAAGAGGGGGCCGACACCGACCGCATACGTGAAGAGATAGTGAACATGCCGGCTTATTTCGCCGATTACAGAACTACCGTTCACTTCATCTCCGCGGAAGAGATGAAGAGAGATCACGGCGGACTGCCTCACGGAGGTTCGGTCATAAGGACCGGCTCCACGCGCGGCGGGACGGAGTCCCAGCGCATGGAATTCTCGCTGAAGCTCGATTCGAATCCCGGATTCACCGGAAGCGTGCTCACCGCCTTCGCCAGAGCGGTATGCAGACTGCGCGCCGAAGGGAAGACCGGCTGCGTCACCGCTTTCGACATACCGCCGGTGAAGCTGCTTCCCGGCGAACGCGAGGATGCCGTCGCGCATCTTCTGTAATACACGGGCACACATGAAGAATCTTCTCGTCATCGACGGCAACAGCATAGCGAACCGCGCGTACTACGGACTGAAGTCCAACCTTTCCACACGTGCCGGACTCCCCACAGCGGCTGTGTTCGGTTTTATCGGCATCGTGTCACGCGAGCTCGAACGGCTCGCGCCCTGCGTTGCCGTCGCGGCCTTCGATGTCCACGCGCCCACCTTCAGACACCGGATGTTCGAAGGCTACAAGGGCACGCGAAAACCGATGGACGAGGCGCTGTGCAGACAGATGCCGTATATCGTAAGGGCTGCCGAAGTGCTCGGCATGACTGTCGTCGAGAAGGAAGGCTACGAGGCCGACGACATCCTCGGCACCTATTCCGCCGAGGCCGACGCCGACGGCGGATACAGGACCTGCCTTCTCACCGGAGACCGCGACTCGTTCCAGCTGATCAGCGGCAGCACATACGTGCGCTATCCGTCAGGAGGCGAGTACACCGACTACGACCCCGCCGCCTTCATGGCGAGATTCGGAGTCGAGCCCGGGCAGTACGTCGACCTAAAGGCCGTCATGGGCGACTCTTCCGACAACATCCCCGGAGTTCCCGGGATCGGCGAGAAGGGCGCCGTGATGCTCATCTCAAAATTCGGCAGCCTTGACGCGATATACAGAGACGGCGCCTACCGTGCGCCCGGGGCGGGACTCAAACCCGCTATGATATCAAAGCTCGAGGCCGGATACGACTCCGCATTTCTCTCGCGAGAGCTCGCGACCATCTGCCGCTCGGTCCCGGATATCCCGAAACTTTCTTCGCTTGGCGAGGCGAGTATCGACAGGGGCGCCGCAAGAAAGCTCTTTACCGAGCTTGAATTCTCGGGATACATAAAGAAATTCGGCCTGGACAGGGCCGAGAGCCGGTCTTTCAACCCGGAAGACGCGACAGCGGCCGATAACGAAAAGAGCGAAGGCGCAGCCGCATCAGGCACATTCGATCCGCTTACCGAAGAAGGCATGATCGCCGTGTCATATGACGGCGCGGCGGTATGGCTGTGCGCGGAAGACGGAGAAAAGACAGCGAGCCTTCCGTTCGACTCCGGCACGCTGAACATGCTGGCGGAGAAGCACCGGAAGCTCGTCTTCCACGACGCGAAGTCGTTCTTCCGTTCGTCGGATGCCGCCGGCGTCAGGATCAGGGAGCCGGGATTCGATGTCATGCTCGCGGCATATGTCATCGATCCGCAGCTCAAGCCCGGCCTGTTCGAACTCGTCAATTATTTTCTCGACGACATAATGTCGCCCGGTATTCCCGAGGCGGTATATGTCATGAGACTCTACCGGAAGCTGTCCGCCGAACTGAAGAAAAGATCGTCGGAAGCGCTCTTCCGCGACATCGAGATGCCGCTGTCCGATATCCTCACCGACATGGAGGAAGAGGGATTCCGCATCGATACCGAAGGACTCCGGCGCTACGGCGAGGCGATCTCGGCAGAGGCGGAGAAGAAAAAGCGCGAGGTCTTCGAGGCCGCCGGATACGAGTTCAACCTGAACTCGCCAAAGCAGCTCGGAGAGGTCCTTTTCGTCAGGATGGGGATCCCTTCGGGCAAGAAGAACTCAAACGGCTTTTCCACTTCCGCCGAGATACTCGAAAAACTGGCTCCGTTCTATCCTATCGTCAGCGACATACTCGAATACCGCAAGCTGACCAAGCTCGTCGGGACCTACGTCGAGGGGCTTCTCAAGGTCGCCGACGCAAACGGATTCGTCCACACCTGCTTCAGACAGACAGGCACCGCGACTGGCAGGCTGTCGTCGGCCGAGCCGAATCTTCAGAACATACCGATCAGGACCGACGAAGGGCGCGAGCTGCGCCGCTACTTCCTGCCGCGCGAGGGGCACGTGCTCATCGACGCCGACTATTCTCAGATCGAGCTGCGGCTGCTCGCCGCCATATCGGGCGACAGGGCAATGACCGGGGCTTTCGCGTCGGGCGTCGACATACACACATCCACCGCGTCCGCCGTGTTCGGCGTGAGCCCGGACGAGGTCACTCCCGAACTCCGGAAGCGCGCGAAGGCGGTAAACTTCGGGATAGTTTACGGAATAGGCGAGTATTCGCTCTCCCAGGACCTGGGAATAACGGTGAAGCAGGCCGGCGACTACATAAAGAGCTACCTTGCCGCCTATCCGGGCGTAGGCGAATACCTGACCGGCGTCGTGCGCGACGCGAAGGAAAAGGGATACACCGAGACTCTCTGCGGCAGGCGCAGATATATTCCCGAGCTCTCCGCCTCGAACGCCAACATACGAAGGTTCGGCGAGAGGGTCGCGCGGAACAGCCCGATTCAGGGCAGCGCCGCCGACATCATCAAGATAGCCATGATCAGGATAGGCAGACGTCTTGCCTATGAGGGGCTTGACGCGCGTCTCGTCCTTCAGATACACGACGAACTCGTGCTCGATTCGGCGCCCGAATGCGCCGACAGGGCGGCGGAGCTCCTGAAGGAATGCATGGTGGGCGCGATCGACCTGCCCGTCAAACTCACGGTCGACATGGAGAGAGGGAGCAGCCTTTACTTCTGATCCCGACCGCAAGAGCTCGAAAGGGCTTGTAAAAATGCCAAACGAAACGGTAAAAAAGAAAAAGAGCCTTCTCAGCCGGCTGACGTCCGAAAGACTCTCCGAGATGCTCAAGGAGATCGATGTGTCGGCCGCCGGAGCAGTAAAAGAAGGAGAATATACTGCAAGAGCGCGCCTGACGGCACTGTTTGACAGGGGGACCTTCTCCGAGACCGGGCGTTTCATGCAGCGCAGCTCGGATCCCGACGGTGCGACCGGAGTGATCACGGGCTACGGTTCGGTGGACGGCAGACTCTGCTTTGCGTTCGCCTTCGACCGCTCGCGCATGAAGGGCGCCTTCGACGCATCGACGGGAAGGAAGATCGCCCTGCTCATCCGCGCAGCCGTCGACAATCTCTCGCCGCTCGTCGGCATATTCGATTCCGACGGTTTCTCGGTATTCGAGGGAGCGCAGGCGCTCTCGTCCATGGGCGGTGTGATGAGCGCACTTTCCGAAGCCGGGGGAGTTATCCCGCGGATCGCGCTGGTTCCCGGAGTATGCGGGGGCATCGAGGCGGCGCTTGCCGCGTCGTTCGACTTCATGCTAACGCTGTCAAGGCCAGACGGCACCGGGACCGACCTTTTCGCCGTGTCGCCGTTCCTCACCGGGAAGAGCATCGATCCCGCGGCAGAAGGACTGTCGTGCTTCCGTGCCGCATCGGAGGCGGAACTCGCTTCCGCCGCCTGCAGGCTGATCTCGCTGATTCCGTCATCGTCCCGCGATATACCAGCCGCCGCTCCTCACGATGAAGCGGAGGAGAGCAGAGCTCCCGATATAACCGGCCTTTACGGCTTCCCGCTAATAGGAGAGATAGCAGACGCCGGCGCTTCTTTCCCGCTTTACCGGGGCTTCTCCGACGGCCTGGCGCTGGCTCTGGCCAGAGTTGGAGGCGTTTCCTGCCTCATCGTCGCTGGTGACAGATCTACGGGAGGCGGAGCACTGACAGGAAGCGGCTGCGACTCACTTGTCAAGGCACTGGGGTTTGCTGACAGGTTCGGTATCCCGGCGGTATATCTCACCGACTCGACCGGCATACCCGGCTCAGGTGTATATACCGGTGACGGCGACCCGGCTGCGACCGGTACAGGCGCCGCATACCTTGCCTCGCTCTCGGCGCTCTCGGCGGCCTCCGCGGCTTTCTCCGCGCCCGTCGTTACGCTCTATACCGGTCGCGCCTACGGCGCGGGTTATATCCTCCTGGGATCGAAGGCTCTCGGCGCGGACATCGTATACGCGCTGCCCGACGCCTGCATCAGCGCGCTGTCCCCCGAGTCGTCCGTCGCCTTCGTCTGGAACGAAAAGATAAAGGCGGGCGATCTGGATTCGTCCCGGGAGATGCTCGAGAGGGAGTGGAAAGAGGAACATTCGCCCGCCGAGGCGGCTCTCTCCGGCGATATCGACGATATCGTGAGTCCCGCCGGCGCGCGCCCGAAGATCGTCTCCGCGCTGTATATGCTTCTCGGAAGAGACCGCGGCGAAAAGAGCCGCCGGAATAGATGACCCGCGGTGATTGAGAGGAAAAGCCGATGATCAATGTACTTGTTTCCGCCGCCGGGCGGATGACGGCTGCCGCGCTATTCGCCGGCAGGGCGGGTGAGGCCGGACTTTATGCCGGGCTTGGCATCGCTGTCGTTTTTCTGGTTCTCGCGTTTATCTGGGGAGTTCTCGAGATAGTGCATCTCTTTTTCGGCGTCGACGGTCTGCTTGCAAAGCGGAAGAAAAGAAAGAATGTCCCCGGCGCTGACGACCCCGGCACGGGACAGGCTGCTGACGGGAATACGGATGAGGAGGAGATCGCAGCGGTCACTGCGGCGGTCGCGCTGCTGCTTGAGGAGGAGCGGCGGTCGTCGGACAGACCGGATTGCGGGACGGGCTTCCGTGTCGTCAATTTCAGGCGTTCGGACCGGTTCGTCAGATAAACGGCATCTGACTTCCGCTGATCACGTTTCCCGGCGCTGCCCGCTTCCGGCGGGCCGGAATTAAGGCAATACAGCTTTTGAATAAAAGGAGCAAAACATGCGAAGATTCAACGTAAAGGTAAACGGCAGGGAATATGTCGTCGAGATAGAAGAGGACACCGGAGCGGCCGCGAATGCAGCTCCCGCCGCTGCCGTCACGGCGGCACCTTCGGCGCCCGCTGCGGCCTCTCCGGCCGCAGGGAAAGGCTCTGTAGAGGTGAGATCTCCGATACAGGGCAGGATAGTCGGCATCTCTGCCTCGGCAGGCGATAAGGTCTCGAAGGGAAGCAAACTCTGCGTCCTTGAGGCCATGAAGATGGAATACGACGTCATGTCGCCCGCTGACGGGACCGTCGTGACCGCGTCGGTCACAAAGGGCGAGACGGCAGAAGAGGGGAAGGTCCTCTTTACGATCGACCCGACGGTCTGATCCTCCGCCGGCATCTGAAATCATGATAGACAAACTCATACAGGTCTTTGAGACGACCGGCATAGCAAAGCTCTTCGGGTCTGACGACCCGCTCATGCCGCTCAAGACGCTGGTCATGTATATAATCGTCGGCGCTCTGATATACTGCGCCGTGGTAAAGAAATACGAGCCCCTGCTGCTGCTCCCGATCGCCATCGGCATGCTGATGGCCAACCTCCCCGGCGCCGATCTGTTCCACATCGACCTGTTCATCGGCGAGGGCGAACTCAATATCGGCGAGGTCTTCGCCAAGGGAGGACTTCTCGATTACCTTTACATCGGGATCAAGCTCGGCCTGTATCCGTCGCTGATCTTCATGGGGCTCGGCGCGATGACGGACTTCACGCCGCTCATCGCCAACCCGAAGACGGTCCTGATCGGCGGCGCCGCCCAGTTCGGAGTTTTCGCCGCTTTCTTCGGAGCCTATTCATCGGGTGTCTTTACGATCAACGAAGCCGCATCGATAGGAACGATCGCCGGAGCCGACGGCCCGACTGCCATCCACGCGACCAAGATCCTCGCGCCGACGCTCCTGTCGGCGGTGGCCATCGCGGCTTACATCTACATGGCCCTCATACCGATGATCCAGCCTCCGATAATCAGGCTACTCACCACGAAAAAGGAGCGCCGCATCCGCATGGAGACCCCGAGGCAGGTGTCGAAGCTGGAGAAGATCCTTTTCCCGATACTCGTCGCGCTGATCGTCTGCCTGATAGTACCGGAATCCGCTCCGCTCGTGGGTTTTATGATGTTCGGGAATCTGCTCAGCGTCAGCGGTGTCACCGACAGGCTTTCGACGACAGCAAAGAACGGCCTGATGAACACGATCACCGTGTTCCTTGGCGTTTCGGTCGGCGCTACTGCTTCGGCTGAGAACTTCCTGAACCTCAAGACACTGCTCATTGTCGGCCTCGGCAGCCTGTCGTTCATGGTCGCGACTGCCGGCGGTATCCTCTTTGCCAAGCTCATGTGCGTCGTCACCCGCGGCAGGATCAATCCCATCATAGGAGCCGCCGGAGTCTCGGCGGTCCCGATGGCGGCGAGGGTCGTGCAGTCGGAAGGGCAGAGGGAGGACCCGACGAACTTCCTTCTGATGCACGCGATGGGACCGAACGTCGCCGGAGTCATCGGCTCGGCGGTAGCCGCCGGCGTGTTCATCACATTCTTCGGCTGACCGGCGGAAACGCGTCATCACCTGAATACCGACCGGGATCATCCCGGCCTCGCAGCTCCGAAAGGAATCATTTACCATGGAAATACCAGATATCACCGGATCCGACGAAAAACTGACCGAAGCCCGTGATGCCGGCCGGGACGGAGGAACCGTTTCCCCGGCTGCCGGAAAAAGGATCAGGATAACCGAGACCGCCCTGCGCGACGCCCATCAGTCGCTGCTGGCGACGAGAATGAGCACGGCCGACATGCTGCCTGTGCTCGAGATGCTCGACGAAGCGGGATTTTATTCGCTCGAATGCTGGGGAGGAGCCACCTTCGACGCCTGCCTGCGTTTTCTTCACGAAGACCCCTGGGAGCGTCTGCGGACCATCAGGACTCATGTGAAAAACACGAAGCTGCAGATGCTCTTCCGCGGGCAGAACATCCTGGGATACCGTCACTATCCCGACGAGGTCGTCGAGGCCTTCGCGGCAAAGTCGATCGACAACGGGATCGACATCATCAGGATCTTCGACGCGCTCAACGACCCGCGCAATCTTGAGACTTCGATAAAGGCGATAAAAAAATACGGCGGACACTGCCAGGCCGCCATAAGCTATACCACGAGTCCGGTGCACAGCAACGGGTCTTTTGCCGCCTACGCGAAGGTCCTGCAGGAAATGGGCGCCGATTCGATATGCATAAAGGACATGGCTGGTCTGCTCCGGCCGTACGATGCTTACGAGCTCGTGACAGAGATAAAGAAGGCGGTGTCTCTCGATGTGACCGTTCACACGCACGCGACGGCAGGTCTTGCCTCGATGACCCAGCTGAAGGCCATCGAAGCCGGCGCCGACGTCGTCGACTGCGCGATATCCCCGCTCTCGCAGGGGACTTCGCATCCGTCGACCGAATCGCTCGTCGCGGCACTCGCCGGCACCCCATACGACACCGGGCTCTCGCTCTCGAAGCTCGGGCCGGTGGCCGAGTATTTCGCCGGACTGCGGAAGAAGTATATCGCGGAAGGCCTTATCAGCGACAAGGTGCTCGGAGTCGACGTCAACGCTCTGCGCTATCAGGTGCCGGGAGGCATGCTGTCGAACCTGGTGTCACAGCTGGCGTCGCAGGGCAAGTCTGACCTCCTGCCGGCCGTCCTCGACGAGGTGCCGAGGGTGCGGGCCGACGCCGGATATCCGCCGCTCGTCACTCCTTCGTCGCAGATCGTGGGTACCCAGGCTGTGCTCAACGTGATCTCCGGGTCGAGATACAAGGTCGTGACCAAGGAATTCAAGGCTCTGCTTCGCGGAGAATACGGAAGGACTCCCGCAAGGATTAAGAGCGATGTGCTCTTTGCCGTAGTGGGAGACGACGCGGTCATGACGGAAAATGAGGCGGTGAAGACAGAGAGTCAGGCCGACTCGCCTCTGTCCGAGCTCGACAGGCTGCGCGGGGAGATAGAGCCCTGGTACGAGCAGGAGGAGGACGTGCTGACATACGCGCTGTTCGAGAATACCGCAAAGGAGTTCTTTGAATACCGCAAGGCCCGCAGATATGCGCTCGACGGCAGCCACTCAGACCCCGCGCTCGGTGTCCACACCGTTTGAATCACTTCCTCTTAAAATAAACATCCCCGCCGGATCATCAGGCGGGGATGTTTCAGCTATGCGGCGCTTCGGTCAGCGGCGTTTCTTTTTGCCGATCATGATCGCGCCGGCGGCTATCGCAAATACGATGGCCGAGGGAGCGGCGAACGACTTGCAGCCGCCCTCTTCCCTGGCGGGTGCTGCAGTGGTGACGACAGGAGCGGCAGTGGTGACGTCGCCTGCTTCGGTCGGCGCATCGGTCCCGGGGGCGGATGTGGTGACCGGAGCTTCGGTCTTCGGAGTCTTTGTTGTCGCGGGCGGATCGGTTTCGACGACATCGAGGAGTTTCTCCTTCGAGATGTTCATGCCCTTGTGGATGGTGACGTCGCTGATCGTCACGGCCATGTTGATGTAATAAACGTAGAAGAATACGCCGATGTTATCTGTGTAGAACACAAGGACTTCGCCTTCCTTCGTCTCGTCGGCGAGGACCCAGGCTCCGGTGTTGTCCATGACGAAGAGTTTCATCGTGACCTTCTGGCCGTTTACTTCGAGGGCGTAGTGCTGAACGCTCTCGCCGGTGGAGTAGGTATCGCCTTCGGCGGCGATGCCGGAGTCGACGTACTTGATGGTGCTGTGGCCGGCGAGCGTCTTGCCTTTCTCAAGGAATCTCGTGTTGTATGAATAGCCGTAGAATCCGAAGACGTCGTCGACGGCGATCCCGAGCGCGGGATCCTTCTCGTTGATCGTGCTCGATCTGGTGACGGTGTAGTAGAGCGTGTAGGCTGTCTTCTCGTTGAGCGGGAGTCCCTTGACTTCGGCGCCCCAGCGGCCCTGAGCTTTGTCAGTCAGGCCCTTGAGTGTGACTTTGCCGGTGTCGAGCTGGTCAAGAGTCACCTCGACGTCGGCGTCCGCGAAGACGGATCTTCCGGGCTCGTACATGCTGTCGCCCGTGAAGTTGACGGTGTAGAGCAGGTCGCCGTCGGCGGCGGGGGTGTAGAGGTCGATCTCGGGGGAAGTCTCGGTCGCGGCGGCAGGAATGAGGAGCGCGACGAGCATTATGACGGCCAGGATCGAAGAAAGTGCTTTTTTCATCAGAGCGTTCTCCTTTTTAACTGTATATTAGTGATTTGGGTGTCCGAGTTTTGACAGGGCGTCCAGTGACGCGGCGTATGTTTCTTTGAGCCTGAGAAGCTTGCCGCGTTCGTTCTCGACGACTTTTTCGGGGGCTTTCGATGTGAATCCGGGATTCGCGAGCTTTGCCTCGGCCCTCGCGATCTCTCCCTTCAGACGCTCGGTCTCGGCCGTGAGCCTTGCCTTTTCCTTTTCGGTGTCGACGAGCTCGTCGAGCGGGAGGAAAACGGTCGCCGAATCGGTGACGATCTGGACGAAGCCGTCCCCGCCGATCTCATCCGCACTCCCGGCGTCCGCCGCCTCGGAGACCGAAGCCAGACGCTCGAAGAAGGGATACGAGCGGCGTCCGAAGCAGGGGAAGGTGCTCTTTATGAACATGCGCGTTTTCTTCGACGCCGGCACGTTCATCTCTTTTCTGCGGGCCCTGACTGCCTTGATGACGGCTATGATCCTCTCGATGTCGCCGGAATCCTCAGGGAAGAGGAGCTTTTCGTCGAATTCGGGGAAAGAGGAGATCATGATGCTCTCGGGCTCGGAAGCCGGCCTCGGCAGCGACATGTAGATCTCTTCGGTGATGAACGGCATGAACGGATGCAGCAGCTTGAGGATCCCGCGGAGCACGAAGAGCAGCACTCTCGCGGCGGCGTCCCTGTCGGCTTCGGTGCCGGTCCTGCCGGTGAGTCTTGATTTCGACAGTTCGATGTACCAGTCGCAGAAGATGTCCCAGGTGAAATCGTATACCGACGACAGGGCTATGCCTATCTCGTATCTGTCGAGGTTCGACGTCACCGATGCGGTCAGGCGTTCGAAGCGGTCGAGTATCCATCTGTCCTCGGCCGACATCGCGCCGGGGGAGGGAAGACCTTCCTCGTCACCCTTCAGGTTCATTCGAACGAATCTCGACGCGTTCCAGAGCTTGTTCGCGAAATTCCTCGCCGCTTCGATCTTCTCGTTGGAGAAGCGCATGTCGTTTCCGGGGCTGTTTCCGGTGGCAAGCGCGAAGCGCAGGGCGTCGGCGCCGTACTTGTCGATGATCTCGAGCGGGTCTATGCCGTTGCCGAGCGATTTTGACATTTTTCTGCCTTCGGCGTCGCGGACAAGACCGTGGATGAAGACGTGCGAGAACGGCTTCTCGCCCATGAACTTCAGTCCCATGAAGATCATTTTCGAGACCCAGAAGGTTATGATGTCGTATCCGGTGACGAGGACGGAAGTGGGATAGTATTTTTTCAGGTCGGCATCGGAATCGGGCCATCCGAGCGTCGTGAAAGGCCACAGAGCGGAGGAGAACCAGGTGTCGAGCACGTCGTCGTCCTGTCTGATATCGTGTCCGCCGCACTTCGGGCAGACCGTGACGTCGTCTTCGGAGACCGTGACCTCGCCGCAGTGTCCGCAGTAGTAAGCGGGAATGCGGTGGCCCCACCAGAGCTGCCTTGAGATGCACCAGTCCTTGATGTTCTCCATCCAGTTGAAGTAGTTCTTCGAGAATCTCTCCGGGATAAATGAGGTATCGCCGCGGCGCACGCACTCGATCGCCGGTTCGGCGAGCGGCTTCATCTTCACGAACCACTGACGGGACGCGACGGGTTCGAGGACCGTGCCGCATCTGTAGCAGTGGCCGACGCTGTGCATGCACTTCTCGACCTTGACGAGCAGTCCCTCCGCCTCGAGATCTGCGACGATCTTCTTCCTCGCCTCAAATCTGTCGAGGCCGGCGTATTTTCCGCCGTTCTCGTTGATGTGTGCGGTGTTGTCTATGACGATGATGTTCTCGAGTCCGTGGCGGAGCCCGGTCTCATAGTCGTTCGGGTCGTGGGCGGGCGTGATCTTGACGCAGCCGGTGCCGAATCCGGGATCGACGTTCTCGTCCTCGATGACGGGTATCTCGCGCCCTACGAGCGGGAGTATGAGCGTCTTTCCGACGAGATCCGAGAAGCGGGCGTCCCCGGGAGCGACGGCCACGGCGGTGTCGCCGAGCATAGTCTCGGGCCTCGTCGTCGCGACGGTCACATAATGTCCGGGCTCTCCCTTGACGGGATATCTGATATGCCAGAAGGCGCCTTCTATCTCGCGGTAGTCGACCTCGGCGTCGGAAATGACGGTGTTGCAGTGCGGGCAGAGGTTTGTTATGCGGAGTCCTCTGTAGATAAGGCCGTCGTTATAAAGCTTTACGAATACCTTTTTTACGGCGGCGGAAAGTCTGTCGGACATCGTGAAGGCTTCTCTGGTGAAGTCGCACGACGATCCGAGCTTCTGGAGCTGGCTTATGATCCTCGTGCCGTATTTCGCCTTCCAGTCCCAGACTCTGCGGAGGAATTCCTCGCGTCCCAGGTCGAAGCGTGAAAGTCCCTCTTCGACTCTCAGGCGTTCTTCAACCTTGATCTGGGTGGCGATGCCGGCGTGGTCGGTCCCCGGCACCCAGAGGGTGTCGAAACCTTTCATTCTTTTGTATCTTACGAGTATGTCCTGAAGGGTCTCGTCGAGGGCGTGGCCCATGTGGAGCTGTCCCGTCACGTTGGGAGGCGGGATGACGACGCAGAAGGGAGGTCTCGTGTCGGCGGGATCGGGCGTGAAGTAGCCCTTTTCCATCCACATCGCGTAAATGCGGTCTTCGAATCCCGCGGGGTCGTAGGTCTTCGGCAGCTCGTGTGCTGAATCGTTCATACGGGTTCCTTTCGCAGCCGCGCGTCTTCGGTGCGGACCGTCACGGATCCGCACCTGCGGACCGCTCCGGCATGTTCCTGGTTAGGGAAGGATCCCTGAAACACACGGCGGCTTCGTTTATAAATTTTTTTCTGATTATAGTATATACTTTTTCCGGTTATTTGTCAACTGTTTTTGCTTTATTTCATACGGTGTCCGAACGGACGGTGAGTCGCCGGTGTGCGGGACCTGCCGCAGGCCGGAGAAAGACCAGGACGGGCGGCTGATTATCCGCAGGCGGCAGCGAAAACCGGGTATTTGCCCCGTTTCAGTCAAAAAAAGAGTCTCCCGGTGAATAATTTTAGTACCGTACTTTCATTTTTATCATTTTATTCTTGACATTCTGTTGCGTTTGAGGTATAATACTTCGAAAACCAATATTATTCTCAGGAGGAATAAACCCAATCATGAAGAAACTCATGAAACTGATCTCGGTCGCTCTCGTGCTTGTGATGCTTGCGGCGTCATTCGCGGCCTGCAGCGATCCCGAGAAGGCAGGCGGTATTGTTTCCGATCCTTACGCGGGAAAGACCCATGCTGAGATCTCCGACGAAATCTACGAGAAGGTTCTCGGCGAGTTCGATACCGCTTACAAGGCTGCAAAGGAAGCCAAGACCGTTGCCGAAAGATTTGCCCTCATGGCCATCGCCGAGGCAAAGCTTCTCGAATCCGGCGTTATGCTCCCGTCCACTTCCAAGGGCGGCAACTACGCCATCTCCAAAGTCGCTCCCTATACCGCGACGCCTGTTCTGTGGGGCAATGACTCCTACAGATACTACAGGCTCCTGATCGTTGCGGGCGACAAGCCGATCAAGGCTGCCGAGAGAAACGAACTCAAAGCTCTCTGGAACGCCAAGAAGGGCACCGGCACCTACTATGAGGAAGCCAAGAAGTACCTCACCGGAAAGGGCTACACCTTCCAGGATACCTACGAGTACGGCTACACCTCTGACCCTCAGACCTGGGACGCCTTCAACACCTACCGTTCGGCTGACTCCGAAGCCATCATCAACACCTATACCGGACTTCTCGAGTATGATGTTGAGAATGAGCTGAAGCCCGCTCTCGCCGCCGAGATGCCCACCGTTTCCGCCGACGGTCTTACCTACACCTTCAAGATCCGCCAGGGCGTCGACTGGGTCGACTCTCAGGGCAGAGTTCTTGAGCCCGTTACCGCCAAGTCCTTCGTGGCCGCCATGCACCACATGCTCGACGCCCAGGGCGGACTTGAGTACCTCGTCAGCGGCATCATCAAGAATGCCGACGCCTACATGAGCAAGGAGATCACCGACTTCTCGCAGGTCGGCGTAAAGGCTGTTGACGATTATACTCTTGAGTATACTCTCGAGGCCCCCTGCACCTACTTCCTCACCATGTTCGGCTACAACATCTTCGCTCCTCTGAGCGAGGTCCAGTTTGCTGCCAAGGGCGGTGTGTTCGGCGTTGACGAATTTGCCGAAAAGGCCAAGAGCGACGCTTACACCTACGGCAAGACCCCGAACGATATCGCTTACTGCGGCGCTTATCTCGTAACTTCCGCCACCGAGAAGAACAGCATCGTCTTCGAGCTCAATGACAAGTTCTACGCCAAGGACGCCGTCACGCTCAAGAAGATCACCTGGACATTCTCCGACGGTTCCAACCCGACATTCGGCTACGACAAGTTCAAGGAAGGCAAATTCGCCGGCGCCGGCCTCAACACCCAGGCTCTCGCGAAGTGCAAGGCCGACGGACTCTTTGACGAGTACGCCTACGTCTCCGCCACCGATGCGACTTCCTACCCGATGTTCCTCAACCTCTACCGCGCTCAGTACGGCAACTACGACGATCCCACGATCGCTCCGACGACTCTCTCTGACAACCAGAAGAACCGTACCAACATCGCGATGGGCAACCAGAACTTCAGGCTTGCCGTCTGCACCGCTCTCGACCGCGGCGCCTACAACGCCACGACGACCGGCGACGAACTCAAGCTCACGTCGCTCGTTAACTCCTACACTCCCGGCAACTTCGTATCTCTTCCCGAGGCCGCGACCGTAAAGATCAACGGCACCGACAAGACCTACGCCGCCGGAACCTACTACGGACAGATCATGCAGGACCAGATCGATGCCGACGGCATCAAGATCAAGGTCTGGGATCCCACCAAGGAAGAGGGCGCAGGCTCCTCTGCCGGATTTGACGGATGGTACAATGCCGAGAACGCGAAGGCTTACATGGCCAAGGCTGTCGAAGAGCTTGCGGAGCAGGGCATCACCGTCACCGAGAAGACCCCGATAAAGCTTGAGATTCCGTACTATGACATCAACGAGATCTACACCGCCAGAGCCAACGCTCTCAAGCAGTCGATCGAGACCTCTCTCGGCAAACTCGTCGAGGTCGTTCTCGTAAAGACCGGCGGTTCGAACGCTCTCAACTGGTATAACGCCGGCTACTATCCGGAGACCGGTGACACCATGAACTACAACATCGTCGACGTCTGCGGCTGGGGCCCTGACTTCGGCGATCCCCAGACCTACCTCGACACCATGCTTCCGCAGGCCGGCGGCATGGCCAAGAACATCGGTCTGTATTGATCGGTGAGCTTATCTCCCGGTCCTGCCGGGAAATAACATACTGATTAAATAATGCAACACAGTAAGGGGATGAAGAGTGAGACCTGTAGTCTCCGCCGAGTCCTCTTACTGTGTGATTTTTCGGGAAGATTTTTATTATGACAAAGTATTTGCTAAGACGTCTGCTGCACGGCCTGATCTCGGTGATAATAGTCGTCGCCATCGTCATGCTGCTGATATATTCGCTGACAGACAGAGAAAAGATCTTCGGCAGCGACCCGCTTTTCAGCAAAAAATCCAGCAACGTCAGGACGACCTACAAATACGAACAGTGGGAAAAATACGGCTATCTCGATTACGTCACATACAACGATTACCTTGCGTCGCTGACAAGATCGGGTGAGATCACAGAGGAGGAACGCGCTTCCGCCGTCGAGATCGCTCCGACAGCAAAGGTGACCGTTAAAAACGGAGAGAGATTTGTCGATATCTTCGCTCCCGACGACAGTCCGAAGGCTTCCGAATACATCCGTAAATTCGCTGACGCCTATCAGTCGAAGGGATAT
Source organism: Clostridia bacterium (assembly GCA_017454675.1). Classification (GTDB taxonomy): domain Bacteria; phylum Bacillota; class Clostridia; order Oscillospirales; family CAG-272; genus CAG-390. Next base: position 24,735 of record JAFTCN010000053.1, on the reverse strand, counting down.
ACGATCGTGCGCCTTAACGCCGACTACTACTCGGCAAAAACACAGCAGCTGGCAAACGGAGGCAAGCAGGTACTGTTTGCCTATAAAGACGTGCCTCTGATCAGCCGCATGTTCAAATATTTCACGCGCATCTTCTGGGTGGACAACATCCACTATGTAAACTCCGAAATTGATATCGGGGAGAGGAAGCTTTCGTTTACTCTTCACGATCCTGCATATACCGGTCCCGACGGGAAAGTGAAATTCTCTCCCGCCATCACCGGAAACGGAACTCTTCACAAGTATCTGGTCTATTGCGACAACAGATTCCCGTTCATCCATCAGAATCTCCTGAACATCCGTATGGGTACCTCCTATTCGGTCAACAAGGACGTCGACGTCTTCAAGACTATGACGGTCTCGCAGGGCGCTCAGGTCAAAGCGTTCACATACTATCCGACCGGTTTCTCCGAGATCAGCGCCGACGACCTCCACTCAGCCACCTATCAGGAGAACTCCAGGGAGCTGAACCCGATCGCCATTGAACGCTATACCGACGATTACACCAATACCGACCTCCGGCTCTCGAGCAAATCCAAGATAGGATTCTCGTTCGTCATAGGCATCATATCCACCGTCATATCTTATTTTCTCGGCGTTCCGCTCGGGATACTGATAGCAAAGAAAAAGGATACGGTGATCGACAATCTCGGCACTATCTACGTGATATTCATCATAGCCGTGCCGTCTCTGGCATATATCTTCATGTTTCAGGCGATAGGGCGGAGCATCGGACTGCCGAGCACGCTCGACGTCAACAACGAGAGCTGGAAGATGTATGTCCTTCCGATCGTTTCGCTGTCTCTGCCGTCGATCGCAGGACTTATGAAATGGCTGCGCAGATACATGATAGACCAGATGAACTCCGATTACGTAAGGTTCGCGAGGTCGGGCGGTCTTTCAGAAGGTGAGATCTTCACGAAGCATATCCTTAAAAACGCCGCGATCCCGATCATACACGGCATTCCCGGCAGCGTTCTCGGATCTCTCGTCGGAGGCATCATCACCGAGCGTGTGTACCTGGTTCCCGGCACGGGGAACCTGCTGACCAACGCCATCAACGCAAACGACAACGGAGTCATCGTCGGACTTACACTGTTCTATTCGCTGCTCTCGATCGTTTCGCTTATCCTCGGCGACATTCTCATGGGAGCCGTCGATCCGCGTATCTCATTCACAAGCAAAGCGAGGTGACCTGAAATGAACGGAAATACGACCGAAACTGAAAAACTTCAGGACCTCTCGTCTCTCGGAATTCCCGAAGAGGAACTCTTCAGCAGAGTCGAAAGCGACAAACTCGCGGCAGAAAAGATCACGGCACCCAGATACAGCTACTGGCATTCTGTGTTCAGAGTCTTCTTCAGAAAGAAGATCAATATCGTTATACTCGGCCTGCTTGCTGTTATCGTGGTATTTGCCTACATTTATCCCATGTTCTCAAATTACGACCGCTTCTCGAGCGTCCTGACCGAGGGCGGAAAGCATCTCACTCCCGAAAAGGCGATGGAGCTCCATCCGGACGACGCGAAGATCCACTGGATACTCGGCTCGGGCGGCGTCGGCGAATCCACGTTTGACGCCATCTGGACCGGTTCCCGGATCTCGCTTTCGCTCGCCTTCATCTGTGCCATAATCAATATGGCCATCGGCGTCGTGCTCGGCGCGGTCTGGGGATTCTCCAAGCGGTTCGACCTCATCATGCAGGAGGTCTACAATATCATCGGCAATGTGCCGTACATACTCCTCATCTCGGTCATAGTCATGCTGCTCTCGGCCAGTTTCTGGTCGCTGGTCTTCGCTCTGACTGTCACCGGCTGGCTCGGCATCGCGTATTTTATCAGGACCCAGGTCGTAATAATCCGCGACCGTGAGTACAATCTGGCATCGCGCTGCCTCGGGACATCGATCTTCCGTATAGCCATGAAGAACATACTGCCCTTCATGGTGTCGGTCATCGTAACTCTCGCCGCCACAGAGATCCCTTCATATATTTCATATGAAGTATTCCTCAGCTACATCGGACTTACGATGTCCGATATTTCGCTCGGCAAACTCATCGGTACCGCGCAGCCCTCTATGTTCACGCCCGGTATGCAGCTCGAATTCTGGGCTCCGGTCGCGATCGCTTCGATCATTACGATAGTTCTCTACGTCGTGGGACAGAACCTCGGTGACGCCTCCGACCCGAGAACACATATGTGAGGTGCGGCATGGCTGAATACAAAGACGCAGGCATGAACGCCGTCACTGAAAACACTGTTGACAAAAAGGAGAAGGTGCTCCTTTCGGTCAGGGATCTTGTAGTCAAATTCCACGTCAGAGGCAGAGTGCTGACCGCTATACGCGGCATCTCGCTCGACGTCATGGAGAACGAGTCGATCGCCATAGTCGGCGAGTCAGGCTCGGGCAAATCCGTCTTCACCAAGACCTTCGCCGGGATGCTCGACAGCAACGGTTTCATCGACAGCGGCGACATCATCTACAACGACGAAGAACTCGTCACGACGAACGTCTCAAACAGCAGGAAGCATCGCAAGACCGTCGAATCCATTCGAAAAGAACTCGACCGGAACTACGGCCGTGAGTTCGCCTCTCCGGTCTGGGTCGAGCTCGACAGGCTCAAAAAAGAGAAGGAGAGCCGCGCGAAGCTCACTCCCGAGGAATCCGCCGAGTTCGACGTCCAGCTGAAGGAACTGCTGTTCCAGAAGACCGAAGTCTACAACCACAAACTCACTCTCGACTCCTCTAAAGAAAAAGAGGCCATTAAAGAGGCCGACGCCAGGATCGCGAAGTTCTCCGAAGAGATAAAGAAGATCGAGGCGCAGAAAAAGATAAAGGCTGCCGAGAAAAAGGCAAAGGCCGCCGGCGACGTTTCGTACAACACCGAGTATGAGAAGAAAAGACTCGAGCTCGGTAAGAAATACATCGAGATGGCGAATGTCACCGTCCCCGAGAGCATCTCTGAGCGCAATCTCATCCTCGCGAAGGAGATACTGCTCTCGACCGGCCGCATCGGAGGCCTCCGCGGTGCGAACATGCGACGCAGGCTCGTAAAATGCTGCACTGAGGCCATGAAGACGGGCATCGACCTGTCCGATATGTCCGAGCGCAACAAGGTGTTCGACAGGGTAATATTCAGGGTAAGGTACATCGACGAGACCGAAGAAACGCTGCACGGCGAATGCATCCTCAACCTCGCCAAGATCAAGGAACAGACCGACTGGACCCAGATCAGAGGAAAGAAGATCGCCACCGTTTTCCAGGACCCGATGACCTCGCTCAACCCCATCATCACGATAGGAAAGCAGATCACGTCGGTCATTCTGAAGCACCAGAAGTGCTCTGAATTCGAAGCCAGGGAGCGCGCTCTCATCCTTATGAAGAAGGTCGGCATCCCCGAGGCGGAGAAGAGGTTCGACGATTACCCCTTCCAGTATTCCGGCGGAATGAGGCAGAGGATAGTCATTGCCATCGCGCTGTCCTGCCAGCCCAAGATCCTTATCTGCGACGAGCCCACCACAGCTCTCGACGTCACGATCCAGGCTCAGATACTCAAGCTGCTCAAGGATCTTCAGAGAGAATTCAACTACACCATCGTATTCATCACGCACGATCTGGGAGTCGTGGCCAACATAGCGGACAGAGTCGCGGTGCTTTACGCCGGACAGATCGTCGAGGTCGGACACGTAAACGAGATTTTCTTCGATCCGCGTCATCCCTACACCTGGGCGCTGCTTTCGTCGCTGCCGCAGCTTGCCAAGAGGAATACCAAACTCTATTCGATCACCGGTACTCCTCCGAGCCTCTACAACACTATCGTTGGCGACCCGTTCGCTCCGAGAAATCCCTACTGCCTGAAGATCGACACTCTTCTCGATCCTCCGATGTTCCGGATCACCGACACCCACTATGCCAAGACCTGGCTGCTCGATCCCAGATCACCGAAGATCGAAAAGCCCGAAGCGATCAGGAACATCCATGAAAAGCTTATCGAAGCTTTCAATATCTGACAGGGGGGCAGCTTTATGAACGAACAGCTTAATCACAACGGCGCCGCCGATCTTTCAAAAGCCAAACATCTCCCCGCAAACGGTCCGTTCGACGAAAACGGCCGCGAGATACTTCTGTCGCTGAAGAATGTCGACATCACATTCGGAAAGGGCGACAGGGCCGTCAAGGCCGTAAAGAACGCCTCGTTCGACATCTACAGGGGCGAGACCTTCTCGCTCGTCGGAGAGTCGGGCTCCGGGAAGACCACGATAGGCAGAGCCGTAATCAGAGTCAACCCCTGCGCCGCCGGCGAGATCGACTACAAGGGCGTACGGATCTCGGGAAAGATCCCGAAGTCGGTCGACAGGGAAGTCATCAGGAACATCCAGATGGTCTTCCAGGATCCCGCCGCCTCGCTCAACGAGCGCGCGACGGTGGATTACATCATCTCCGAAGGACTATACAACTTCCATCTCTTCAAGAACGAGGCCGAGAGAGTCGCGAAGGTCGAGAAGATCATCGACGAGGTCGGCCTGCTCCCCGAGCACCTGACGCGCTATCCACACGAGTTTTCGGGCGGCCAGCGCCAGAGGATCGGTCTTGCGAGAGCCATGGTAATGGAGCCGGAGCTCGTCATCGCCGACGAGCCGATCTCCGCGCTCGACATTTCGATCAGAGCACAGGTGCTCAATCTGATGAAGAAGTTCCAGGAGGAACGCGGTACCACCTACCTCTTCATCGCCCACGACCTTTCGATCGTCAGATTCATCTCCGACAGGATAGGCGTCATTTACAAGGGCGACATCGTCGAGGTCGCGTCGTCCGAGGAACTCTTCAATTTCCCGCTCCATCCCTACACGAGATCGCTAATCTCGGCCATACCGATTCCCGATCCGCTGCTTGAGAAGAACAAGGTGCTCTTTACCTATGATCCCTCGATACATGACTACAGCAGCGAGACTCCGGAGCTCCGTCCGATCGGGCACGATCACTATGTATTCGGAAGTCTCTCCGAGATAGAGGAATACAAGAAGATCCGCGAAGCGGGCATCCCGCTCAAGCCGGTCACTATCAAGGACGTCAACGCTCCCGCCGACGGTCAGGAAAAGGAGAAGGATGACGCGGATTACAACGTTTCGAACGAACCGATCCTCGACACTCCTCTCCACGACACCGGCAATGCCTGGCTCGGAGTCCTTGCCTTCCTTTTCCCGATACTCGGGCTCATCGCCGCCGCGGTCTTCCGCAAGCACAATTATATGCGCAACCGCAGATCCTGCCGCAAGGGCTCGTTCATAGGCCTGGCGTTCAGGGGAGCGCTGCTGGTCATTTTCCTGATCCTGCTGCTCCTCGCGGTCATCTGACGATACCGTAAAGGGCCTCCGACGTACCGGACACGCTATCCGCGGAACGGGTACTCCCGTTCCGCAGACGGCGTCAGACAGGGGGGCAGGCTTTAAAATGGAAGATAAAAAAGAAGATAAAAAGCTTTTTCGGGACAAAAAAACGGTCCTGCGGCTGATCGCGGTCATAGTGCTGGCGGCCGTCGGGGCCTCGGGCATCGCGATCGGCATCGGCGGTCTGCTCACGACCGGCAAGGGCGTTAAGACGGTCGAGGCACATGACGGGGCTGTCGGTTGCGCACCTGAGCTCGTATTCACATACGAGCTTGGAGTGTCTGGCATGTCCTCCACAGCCGAATACAAAGCGCTTCGAAACATTTATACCGAAAAAACCACATATTACTACCGGCTTTTCCATCCGACTCTTTCTTTTTCGGATACCGTAAATCTCGCTTCGCTGAATTCTTCTCCGAACACCGAGATCGTACTTCCCGCGGAACTCTGCTCGTCTCTTGAAAAAGCGGCATCCGATCCGGGGCGAAATATTTTTCTTGCTCCGGCTTTTGCCTATTATGAGACCCTGTGGTCGTCATCGTACGACGAGGACGCCGCTACCTGGGACCCTGCCAGAAACACGCAGATGCGTTCCTTCTACGACGCTCTCATCCCCTTCGTCCGCTCCGACGAACATGTGAGCCTTGAGTTCAGGGGCGACGGCAAGGTCGTTCTCCGTGTCAGCGACGAATATCTCGCCTTCGCGGAAGAGCGGGGGATCGAAGCTTTCGTCGATTTCTGCTGGATGAAGAACGCGTATATCGTCGACCTGCTTGCCGACGGTCTCGTATCGCTCGGATACAGACACGGCGCGATCGCCTCGAAGGACGGTTTTGCCCGCAATTTCGATTCGTCGGACACGCGTTACGTGTCCGGGTTCTATATCGAAAAGGACGGAAAGACGGTATCCGCCGGAGGCCTCGTATACGGAGGCGGAGTTGCCTTCTGCTCGCTGCGCCGGTTCGCTCTCGACGGATTCGAGGAGAACTTCTGCTACACATACAGAGACGGCACCGTGGTCTCCCGGTATATCGGCGTCTCTGATCTGCTGCCTCACGACGCCTCCGGTCCTGCAACGGCTTTTTCGACCCGGCTCGGCTGCTCTGATCTTCTGCTCAGACTTCTCCCGCTCTATATGTCCGACAGATGCCGGGAATTCGGCGGGGACGGTGAGGCGGGACTCGTATATCTCGACGGGGATTCGGTCTCCTGCATCCCTTCCGACGGCTGCGAATACAGGCCCTGACACAGGAGCCGGCGCCGACGTCATGATCATGATGAGAATTATAAAAATTTTTATATCACGGAGAGAAAAATGAACAAGAACAGGAAAAACATGCTGATCAGGCTGATCGTGTGCGCAGGTCTGCTCACGGTGCTGATCCCGGTCGGCTTTCTAACAAGCGTATTCAGCGCCCAGTCGTTCCAGAATGTGACGATCAACCTGTCGAATATACTCAAACTCATCGTCATGGCGGCCCTTGTCATCGGTATCCAGACCGGCCTTTATCTGATCCTTCAGATCCCCAGGCCGACCAATCACAGAGCCCGCTCGATCCTGTCTATCATCTCGAGCCTGCTCAAGTACGTCGCCATCATAGTGATAATCTGCTGGGGCCTGTCGATCATCGGAGTCAACGTCTCGACTATCGTCGCGAGCGTCGGGATCGTAGCTCTTGTCGTCGGTTTCAGCGCCGAGAGCCTCATCAGCGACGTTGTGACGGGAGCTTTCATGCTCTTCGAGAACCAGTATAACGTGGGCGATATCGTGGAAGTCGACGGATTCAGAGGAACGGTCACCAATATCGGGATCCGCACGACCAGCATCACAGACACCGGCGACAACGTCAAGATCGTCAACAACTCTGACATGAAGAACATACTCAACAGATCCGACAGGATCTCGCGCAGCCTCAGCGATATCGCGATCCCCTATGCGACCGATCTTGCCGCCCTCGAGGCCGGGATCCCGCAGCTCATGGAGGAGATATACGCTGTGAGAACAGACATCTTCAAGAGCGCTCCGCGGTATCTCGGAGTACAGTCGCTTGCCGACAGTTCCGTCGTGCTGCGCTTCGTTGTCGATGTCGACGAAAAAGACATCTATTCAGGCTCACGCGTGCTCAATCACGACCTGCTTCTCGGCTTCCGCAAACTCGGAGTCGAATGCCCCTTCCCGCAGCTCGACGTTCACAATATCGGCTGATACCGTTCTTCTTTCGTTTTTGCGGTCATATACAGAGAAGAGAAAGGAGGCAGACCGTTGGGCAGTACGTACAAACGTGACCCGGAGTTCGGCGTTCCCGAGGAATTCGGCGGCATCGTGACCCCCGAATACATCCGTCCGACAGATGAATTCAGAACTACGGACGAGATGAACGGCGACCACTGGGAAATAAAGAAACAGAAGAAAAAAGGCGGATTCATCAGTATGCTCAAACGGAGCAGTATTGCCGCCTTTGTCGCCGTTGCGGTCGTAGCAAATCTCGTTTATTCGTCTTTCGGTTTCGATCTTCTGGGCTTCGATCTTTTCAGCGAAGAGGGAAGTCCGATCTTTTTCGAAGAGCCGCACGACCATCATTTCGACCCTGACCGGGACTATCCCGACGGAGCTTTCCCGGAGCTTGACAACCAGGATCCGAACGGGACCGTAGAGGAATACGGCGCGGTAGACGAGGAATATATTCTGCTTGACGGCGAGAACGGACATGCTGTCGTCTATATGAACCCCTCGCGTGATCCCGGAGACAGACAGGGCACGGTACCCGAGGGAGTCTCATACGACCGGGACACCAACACGCTTACCCTCAACAATGTCGACGGAGGACACCTCGACGTAAACCTTATGGGCAACGGTTTCAAGCTGAAGCTCGTCGGGAAAAACACGCTGAGATCAATAACGGTTTGGGGCTTCCATTACGGCGGAAGCATGCTGATAACCGGAAGAGGGCAGCTAACGGTCAGCGATCCCGACGGCGAATACGAATACGGGATACTGCTGAATGCGGAATCGAGCGGGAGCGTCCTTATGATCGACAGCCGCGCGAAGGTCGATATCTACGGCGAACAGGCGGCGGTAAAGGTCAGCGGATCGACGGTGGCTCAGGGCATATGGTATCTTTCCTCAATGTCGGAGGGAAGGCGTCAGTTCTACGGGACTTCCGACAGCGAAGGAAATACCGTTTATGACACTGACATCGTCGGCACCGACGGAGAGCCGCTCACTCATGTAAAGTTCGGATGATCGACCGAATGACAGCAAAAAACGGCCCAAATCGGCCGTTTTTTGCTGTCATGATGCATATCGTTTCAGAAGACTCCGCCGGTCTCCATGAATCTGTTCCAGACATTCTCGAAGAAAAGGTCGCCGTCAGGTATCGGACGGACCGGCCTTTTTTCATATACGCCGTATCCGTCGCGGTATTCGGCTTCCTGTATCAGATCCGGCATGCCGTCGCCGGGAGCGAGATAAGAAAAGCTTCCGTCGAAACCTTCGGGCACGATGCCTTCTCTGTCGAGATAGACCGCCGAGCCCCGGCTGCATCCGGCGTATCCTGCGTAGTCCGCCATCGCCCCCGCGACGGTGATCTGAGTGATCAGCATGTCGCGCAGGCGGTAGAGGTCGAGCGGCTCACCGTGAAGTCCGCCGAGCGAGCGCAGAAGTCCGCGGGCGCTCTCGCAGAAAGGACCGAGCTCCGACGTGTTCCGGACCGCGGCCGCGATTCTGCTCATCCCGGAGGCGCGCTCCGCTATGATCTCCTTCACGTTTCCGGGGACGCACGCGGCGTTGTTTATGAATTCCATATGACGTCTGACTTCCGGCATCGCGAGCTTCAGAAAGTCTCCGTCGTCCATGGGCTCTCCTGAGCGCTTCACCGCGGCATATGTCGCTGAACGAAGTGCACCCACCTGCCCCGAATTGAGGGCGGAGCCGCCGGGGCGGCGGATTCCGTGTGTCCCTGCCGCCTCTCCGCATACGAACAGACCGGCGATACCGGTCTGCCACCATCTGTCGACGGCGATGCCACCGTTGCAGTGCTGAGCGCACAGAGAGATCTCGAGCGGCTCTTTTTCAAGGTCGACGCCTTTCGACAGATAGAGCTCGTATGCCGGGCGATTCATCTTCCGCAGCCTGTCGACCGGCCGGCCGAAGCAGATGCCGGCACGCCCGAGATATTCGCGGGCCTCGGGAATTAGGGAGGAGAAATCAACGTCCCTGCCGCCCGGATTGTTCCTGAAATCGAGATAGACACGTCTCCCGTATATGTTCTTCTCCCTGTATACGAGAAGATCGATGAGCGACGAGCCCCGGGGCCCCAGTTTCCCGCAGTTGAACGGCCACTCGTATCCCTTGAGGAATACCGAAGAGCAAACGTCTGAAATATCCCCGTAGTGACTTGTCAGAAATTCGTGTTCCGAGCCGTCGTCTCCTACCGATATGAAACTCGGCAGCACCTGCATGTAGCTGCCCGAAACGTTCCACCGCGGTTTTATCGACGCGAGTCCGTACTGCCATTCTGTGAGGTTCTGAGCCTTTGCACCGGCCGCGAGCAGCACGCCGCTGGAGCCGGTCTGGCTCACGGGATAGACCGAGTCGGAATAGATCCCCGCGGGGCCTCCGGTCGCCCAGATTATGTTTTTGCAGTTGACGATCGTGACGGTATAGCTGTCCGGGCCTCCGCTTCCGTCGCGGGATACCGCGACAAGTCCGCAGATCTCCCCTCCGCCGTCTTTTTTCAGTATGTCGACGGCTGTCCGCCCTGAGAAGACTCTGATGCCCAGCTCCGCGGCGCGCTGCTCGAGGCATTCAGTCATCTTCTTCGACGTCAGCGGGCCGCACGAGGATGCCCTTCCGGCGGTGTCGTGGTCGGTCTTGTATCCGGCATACTGGCCGTTCGCGTCGCACGGGAAGGGGACGCCGAGGTCGCACAGGAAGAAGAAGCATCTGGCCGACAGGGCGGCTTCGCATAGCGCGCTGTCTCCGTCGGTGCAGCCGCACGAGAAAAGGTCGCGGGCCATCGCGGCAACGCTGTCGGGGACATCGCCGCACATTCCGAGCTTGTAGTATGTCTGCTTGTCGGATCCCGTGTTCCTGGATGTCCCCGAACACACGTTTTCGGTGAGGATCGCGACGTCCCGGCATCCAGCCTGCCGGAGTCTTACCGCCGCGGCAAATCCGGCAGCGCCGGAGCCTACGACGCATGTGTTGAGCTTTATGTATTCCGTCTTCATTTTATCAGAGACGCCGGATGTGGAAGCCGCCGTCGACGTCGATCGACTGCCCGGTAACGTAGGGGAGCCTGCCCGAGCACAGAGAATATATGACCTCGGCGACGTCCTCCGGCCTCCCCCATCTGGCTATCGGCAGCAGGCCTCCGCCTATCAGTCTGTCGTATTTTTCCTTTACAGCCGCCGTCATGCCGGTGCGGATGATGCCGGGTCTGATCTCGTTAACAGGTATGCCGAATTCCGCCATGCGGTCGGCGAAGAGCTTCGTTATCATCGAGACTCCCGCTTTGGATATGCAGTATTCGCCTCGAGAAGTCGAGCTCGTGTACGCCGACATCGACGATATATTGCATATGTACCCGCGAATCATGTCTTCGCCCTCGGGCCCGTTGTCCTTCATCAGGTTTGCGACGAGCTGTGTGAGGAAGAATGTCCCCTTCGTGTTGATATCCATGACTCTGTCGTAACTCTCCTCGGTCATCTCGAGGATGTCGTTCCGCACCTTCGGCGCGACGCCCGCGACGTTGACGAGCGCATCGATACGGCCGGTGAACGACAGGGCGCTCTGCAGGAAATCCTTCCTGTCTTTACCGTCCGAGATGCTGCCCCGGACGAAGATATAGCTTCCGCATTCCGCAAGTCCGCTCCCTTCGGGTAGAGGTGCCATGTCGAGTCCGCAGACGTTCCAGCCATCGGAGAGGAATCTCTTTACCGCCGCCATGCCTATCCCGCCGTGGCAGCCGGTTATCATTGCGGTCTTTCGTGACATATCATTTTGCCTCCGCTGATCTCATTTTTCTGTAGATATCGGTGTACAGCCTGTCTTTCAGTATGCATCCCGGCGTGCCGCCCGGAAGCCGCATGAGCGATGTGCAGCCCGAACATGCGGCGCAGAGGTCCGAGGGACGGAGACCTTCTCCGCCGAGTATCTTTTTCGCGAATCCGGGGCAGGCAAGCGTCAGTCTTCCGAATCCCGCGAAGTCGAAGCCGCCTTTTCCTATGTATGCGGCGGCGACTCCCGGCGATGCGGCTCCAAGCCAGGACAGGCCCGACGAAATCACCGGCAGGTCTTCCGGAAGTTCGCGCTTTACTTCGGCAGTTAGCTCCAGCAAGCGAGCGACTCCGGCGGCGGGGTGCTCTTCAGGCATGTAGGGCCCCGCGGCGAACGGGCGGTTGACGTGCGGGTTGAAATACGGATTGCCCGCCGTTATATCGATGAGCGACGCCCCGGCGCCGTACAGCATGCGGATGAGTTTTACCGGCTCGCTCATGTCGGGTTCAAGTGTCCCGTCGGTCCTGCAGCCGAAACCGTATGGGTAGGCGATGCCGTCGTATATGTTTATCCTCGTCCCGACGATGAATCCGTGAGACGAGTTCGCGACAGCCCCTGCCAGCGTTTCGCGAATGAGCCTTGTCCTTCCATCGAAGTCCCCGCCGTAGCGGCTGTTTTCTCTTGTGTATGCCGACAGCAGCTCGGAACTCAGATATCTGTGGCAGCATTTGATGTCGGCTCCGTCGAAGCCGGCCTTTTCGGTGAGAGCCGATGATCTTAAGAGCGCCTCCCGCACTTCGTCGAGCTCATCGTCCGTGATGAGGGCAGGAAGCGTTTCTGAGCCCCGTTCGGCCTCGGGCCAGCTGTATGCCCTGATCGGCGCAGGAGCGCCGTGAGGACGGCTGTACCGGCCGCTGTGAGTGAGCTGAAGCATGATGAGCGGGGCGAAACCGTTCTCGCGCACGGAGATCTCGCGCATCTCGTCGGCGAGCCGGGCGAAGGAGGAGATGTTGTCCTCGGTCAGCATGAGCTGCCGCGGATTGGCTCTCGCCTCGGGAAGGCAGGCCGTCGCTTCGAACCATATGATCCCGGCGCCCGATGACGCGAGCTTGCGCGCGCGTCTTACTGTGAGCTCGCCGGGTGAGCCGTCGGGGCAGCCGTCGCATCCCTCCATAGGCTGGCAGACGAGCCTGTTGGGCACGGTGAACTGCCCGATCCTGTAAGCGGAGGAAAGTATGGAAAGATCGCCGGTGCGGGGAAGCCCGGCTCCGGTCAGTTCGTTTATCCGGTCGAATTCGGCGATGCTCTTCGGCACGCCGCGCGGGATACCGTCACGTGTCCCGCCGTTTTCTTTCCGAATTTCTTTTTTCATGTCACTTTTTAAATACGGCTCCTATCCTGGTGCTGCGTTTGAAAACGATGTTCGCAAGGTCGGCCGGGTTCCCGTTCTCGTCGGTGAATCCAGAGAAAACGTATCCTTCGTCGGGTATTATGTCGACAGTGAGGTTTCCTCTTCTGTCGGCGTTGAGCACGATCCTGCCGCCATCAGTCGGCGTGAGTGTCAGAGTCATGTTTACGTCGGACTTCTTCAGCGTGAAGCTCGTGCCGCCCGCGTTAACGGTCACCGGGACCTCTGTCGTAGATATGAGATTTATCCGCCTCGTGGCGACCTCGGCCCTGTCGGACGATACGGTGCCGCTTGTGCTGATACCCTTGATGTCGCCGTATTTGCGGGAGAAACTGACTCCGTCGGCAAGTTTAATCTCGTTGTTTTCGAAGAAAAAGCCGTTGACGTTGTTGGCATAGCAGAAACAATCCTTGTACGAGGCCGCCGATGTGTATTCGATAGAATTGTTTCTGACGGTGATGCCGGCGCAGCAGTTGTTCTTTATCAGGTAGCCTTTTATCTGGAACAGCTCTCCGCCGAACGTCTCGTATCTGTAGGCTGACGACGACACATAGGCTGCGTTCTGGGTGTTGTCGGCCGAAGCGCCGGTGAAATACAGAGCCCGCAGATAAGTCTTGCCGCCCAGGACGAAGCTGTTGTTCTCGATTATGTAGTTCCGGTCGCCGAAATGCTCATACGAGAAGGCGTATACTACATTTTTACCGTCTATGGTGAGTTTTGTATCGCTGTTGAACGAGTAGAGCGAGATAAGAGCGGAGTCGTCCGCCAGACGGCCGGATGTCAGTTTATCGGCCGAAATGAATGTATTGTCCCGTATCTCGGCGTTCGATACATTGGGAAGGTGCAGTCCGCAGTACAGCGGGTTGTCTACGACGTTTCCTATGAAGCGGAACCCGTCGCATGAGATCGAGCCAGCCGTGCTGTGATGACCGACAGCCACCAGCTGCGGGCCGTAGAAGTCGCTCTTGCCGAAATAGCAGTTCAGGACGGATATGTCGCTGTTTGTGTGATAGTCGCCGGCGGTCGCGAGGATCGGCGAACCCGCGTAGTCGCTGGTGATCGATCCCGGTGTGGTGGGCTCGAGCTGGATCGTCTCGCGGGTGAGAACGGGGTTGTTCGCCGGATAATAGTATCCCGCGAACATGACGTTGTCTACTGTTAGGCCGGTGCAGCCGTCGATCTGGAGAGCGTGGTTGTCCGGCAGATCCTTGACGATCATATCAGATACTCTGATGTTGCTGCCGCATGCGAAGGCAAGCAGCTTCATCTTTGCCTGGCAGTTGAACACACCGCCGGATATCGAGAAGTCGGACATTCCGTCGGTGCAGTATGCCTGAGGCAGGGGAGTGTTGTAGAAGAAGATATTGTTGCGCGGGGCGGATCCCGCGGTTATGACTGCAGGCTTTCCGCTGCTGACATATCGCTTCACCTCGGTCGTATATCCGACGGTCGCGTCGGGGACGAAACCGGCGAACTTCAGATCGACTCCCGGCTTCATCGTGATAGAGCTTATCCTGTAATTGCCCGAAGGTACGTATACGGTTCCGCCTCCGGCTTCGCTCGCCTTGTTGACAAGGCCCTGGAGCTGCGTCGTTATATCGGCGTTGGCGGTGGGTTTGACCCCGAGATCGGCCAGGTTGAAGCTGACCTTGGGAGCGTCGAACGGGATATAGACTGCAGTCGCTTTGAGATCCGTCGAGACGGTGACATCTGCTCCGGCAGTCTCTCCGTATATATTGCGGAATTCGATCACCGCCGAGCCCGCCTTCAGCGGATTTATAACGGCTGTATCGCTGTCTATCCTGACAGAGACCGATTCGCCGTCGGTTACCCTGGCGGAAAAAGGTATGAATCCTATGACGTCGCTGCCGGCTCTGAGCGCGTCGGGACTGTCGGTCGTGACTTCGACTGTAGTCGCGGCGGGGGAAGTCGTGACGGCCGGCTCAAGCGATGTCCCGGGAGACAGGGACGTGACACTGCCGGTATCGGATATGATATCTTCCGGGGAGTCTGACGTGTCAGGAGAGACCGCCGTCGTGACGCCGCCGGGGCCTCCTCCGACGCATCCTGTGACCGGCATGACCGCGATAAGGACTGCCAGAAGGATCAGAGCACGGTTTTTTGCTCTGTAGCGAGCATTTGTCATTATGATAAGCACCTGCCTTTTACACGAATAATTATTCAAATAATAATTTTATCATAAAGAAGAGACTATGTCAAATACAAATAATAAAACAGTGGCGGTCGGATCACTTGGATCCGGCCGCCGCCTTCCGCGGTGGAGACAATTGGAATTGAACCAATGACCTCTACGATGTCAACGTAGCGCTCTAACCAGCTGAGCTATGCCTCCGAAACGAGCAATATTATATCACAACCGCGGAATAAATGCAAGCCTTTTTCGAAAAAGAATCGAAATTTTTTCTCGACGGGTCTCAATCGGAGAATTCTCTGATGACGGGGGATGAAAGGATCCCCTGCTCGGTGAGCCTGTACTCGTAGCACCAGGAGTCGCCGGATGTCCTCCAGTATCCCGGGGAGGGATATGCGACTTTCGTGTCGGCGCAGTGTATCCTGCCGAATCCGTTGTACCTCGACAGGTAGATCTTCACCTCGGCGAAGTGCCTGCCCGGTCTGATGTCGCGGAAGACGGTGCTGTACGGAGCGTATGCCACAGTCGCCGGCTCTCCGCCGTCGAGCGATACCTCGTATACCGCCGCGCGGTATTGCGGGATCCTGATCTCCACATTCTTTTCTTCGGTATCGAATTCGAATCTGTATGTGAACGCGCCGCCGTAGAACGGGAAGCCCATTTCCGAAAGATCGCCGAAGCCGACGTCAGCAGGTCTCTCCGTGATCGCGGCCTCGCTTCCTTTGAGTTCAACTCCGAAGTCGCCCAGCAGATATACGCGCTCCGCCGCGGTGCGCTCGCCGTACGGGAAGGTGAGAACAAGCTCCGACTTTCCGGCCGGCAGTTCCGGAAGCGGCACGGTCTCGATCGATCTGTCGGTATACCATCCGTCGGCCGCGGCCGTCACCGGTGTGCCGTTGAGCACGATCTTTGTGATCCCGGCGTTCTCCAGAGCGAGTTTTACGCCGGACAGGCTCCGACGGCACACGATGTCGAAGCTCATTTCGACGGTATGCTCTGCGGGTATGTCGGGCATGCACCACGGCTGGTTTGCTCCGCCGCCCCACGGTCCCCATCCGAGGGCGCGCCTGATCGCCGTGTCGGCGCGCAGTACCTCCTCAGGGCCCTGAATCCCGGCTCCGTCGAGCCGGTATCTGCATATGTCAAGCAGCAGGGCGTTGGGCTCGTCGACGGTATATTCTGCGTGTCTTATCTGAAGCCCGCTGTGCTCCTTGACGCGTTCGGGCTTCGATGACGCGGCCGTGTACGAATCGCCCTCTGCTGCGGGGAGGAGCTTCAGCAGCAGGCTGTCGTGGTTGTAAAGTACGGCGCCTATGTAAGTCCGCCCGCCCTCGCACCTGAAACCTGTCGCCGAGACGCTTCCGTCGAGCGTGTTCCAGAGTTCGGGACGCCACAGCCCGCGGAGAACGATGTCGATCTGCTGGCGGGAGGATATGTCGTCGCTGTACGGTTTCGTGCCCTGGCAGATGAAGAGCCAGCGGCAGCCGCCGTCGGAGCGCAGCTGGGTGAGAAGGTTCGTTGTGAGAGTTCCGTTCGAATTGCGGATAGAGATATCGCGGACGTCTTCAAGGGCTTCGAGCAGCGCCGATCTGCTGAACTCTATCTTTTCCGAGGCGGAGGCCAGCTTCGACGGAGCGTCCGATTTCGCGGCATCCATGTATTCGGGGGCGTCGCCCATGAATATGAGCTTTCCTCCTGCCGCTCTGAAGTCGGACAGACGCTCGACCGTCGTCTTTCTCAGCGTCTCGCAGCCCGGCACGATGACGGCGTCGTAGCTCATGCTGCCGACTTTCAGCGGACAGCCGGCCTTGCCGCACTGCGACGGCAGCAGCGATTCGGAGATATAGTCGAAGTCGATGCCGCCGAAGATGAGCCAGTTCGTTACGTTCTCGAAGTTGCCGTCGAGACGGGCTCTGGCGGCCTCGGTCTGGAGCGAAGGCCCCCAGTGGATCCAGAGCGATTCCACGGGGTGTATGACGCCGACGCGGATGAGCGGCCTGCCCCTGGTCAGGGCGGTGTTGAGCCTTGCGAAATGGTCCTCGACGTACGAGTATTTTTTGTACCACGACGACTGATAGTTGATGCTGGCGGGATAGTCGCGCTTTGCCTCGCCCTTCATCGACACCCAGGCGAGGTGGGGGACCCTGACAGTCACACCGAGAGCGGCCTGCCAGTCGCCCTGCAGTTTGTGTCCGCGGAAGTCGAAGTTCCAGTCGGTTACGCCGTACAGCTCGCTCATGACGCCCTCGCGCCCGTACTGGTGGGCTACCGACGCAGCCTGCTTGGCCGTCGTGAACTCCCTCCGGTCGGCCAGCATGTCGATACCCGGAAGTGAGAAGGCCGAGAGTGATCTCATGACCTCGCCCACCGCAGTGGTCTGCGACGTAAGGCTGGGCTCGCGCATCATATGTCCCGTGAGCTTTATGCCGTGGCTGTCGCACCAGGAGCCGATGTTGAGTGCGAAGGCGTCGGCAAACCGCCGGCAAACGTGGTCGTGAAAGCGGTAGCGGGTCTGCGAGACGCCCGACGGAAGCTCCCAGATGAGCTCGGGGATCGCTCCGGTGAGCGATGTCCCGTAAGCGGCGCTGAAGCTTTCTTCGATGTCGTCGGTCCAGGGCAGAGTGATGTCCTTGTCAGAGTCGGGGTAGGGAAGCGTGTTCTTGAAGGTCATCTGAGGCTCGTCGGTGAAGATCGAGGGCACGACGGTCCCGAACCTGTCTCCGACCGCCTTGTAGTATTTCTCGTGTGTCACCTCGATGAAGCGGTCGATCGTCGCCTTGTCCATGAGGTTCGCGTATGTATACCCGTTGTATCTGGGATTGTTCTTCGGCGACTCGATGTAGGCGTACCAGATGTCGCCGTCGCCGCTGTCTCCTTCGCCCAGCATCCTGTAGTCCGCGAGAAAGCCGT
Organism: Clostridia bacterium; assembly: GCA_017454675.1. Lineage (GTDB taxonomy): Bacteria > Bacillota > Clostridia > Oscillospirales > CAG-272 > CAG-390. The sequence continues at coordinate 6,838 of JAFTCN010000053.1, read as the reverse complement.
CGGGAGTGAGCTTCACCGAGAATCTCGCTATGAGCCTGCTGCAGTTGTTGCTGCGTGAGGCGACGTTCTGCTCGTTATGATGGATCGCCCCGCCGCTCTCGTTACCGTCATACGGCCTGCGGGTGAAGAGCAGGTACCTTATGCGGTATTTTTCCTCTTTCGTGACGAGCCCTCCGGCAAAGCCCGAAGGCCACCTGTCCTCGTCGTAGAGCCAGGCGAGCATCTTTTCTTTTTCGGCCTTGTCGGTGCACTCCTTCACCAGGTCCATGAATTCGTCGCCGAGATATTCGGTCTCGAGGCCCGACCTCACGTGCATGTGGAACCCGCCGAAGCCCATTTCCTTCAGTATCTCGATCTGGCGTTCCAGTTCTTTTCCGTCGAGCCTGCAGTTCCACGCCCAGAAAGGCGCGCCGCGGTATTCCGACGTCGGATTTTCAAAGAGCCCGCGGTCGAGCTCCTTCGCGGAGTTTTTCCTGTAAAGCATCTTTCGACCTCTCAATCACGCCTTCTCTCTTTTGAAAAGGACTTCTTTTTCGTATTTTCTGACCAGGGGCATCCATTCGCCCTCGGCCGGTACTCCCGCCCTGCGGCAGTATTCGTCCCATACCGCTCCGAACGGAGCGGTCTTGATTTCCTCGGAGATGACGAACATATCGGTGAAATCGGCTGCGTCCTGATATTCGCGCCCCATTTTGTGAGGCCAGAGCAGGGCGGTGAGAAGCGATTTCTCAAAGGCCCGGTAGCCGGTCACCCACGCCGCGACGCGGTTTATTGCGGCGTCGAAATAGTCGAGGGCAAGGAAGAAGCGGTCGAGACCTCCTCTCACCGCCTCGAGAGCGATGTCGTTCACGGTGTCGTCGGTCCTTACGACGTGATCGCTGTCCCATCTGACTCCCCTCGTGACGTGCAGAGCCACTTTATCGGAGAAGAGGAGCATCGACGGGATCTTGTCCGCCACCGATTCGGTGGGGTGATAGTGCCCGTTGTCCATCAGCGGTACCAGCCGGTTCTTCAGCGAGTATCCGGTGCAGAATTCGGCCGAACCTACGGTATACGATTCGAGTCCGATGCCGAACACCTTTGATTCGAGCGATACCGCAACGAGATCTCTGTCGTATCCCGCATCGAGGATCCTGTCGAGCGAGTCGGCCATCCGCTTCCGCGGCGAATATCTGTCAGCCGGGGTCTCCTTGTATCCGTCGGGCATCCAGAAATTGACGAGCGACTGCGAGCCGAGCTCCCGCGCAAAGTATTCGGCGATGCGGAGGCAGCAGATCCCGTGTCTTATCCAGTAGTTCCTGACCTCGGGGTCGGGGCTCGAAAGCGTCAGATTGTCCGCCACCATGGGATGCGAGAAGAAGGTGGGGTTGAAATCGAGTGCGACGCCGTGCTCCTTCGCGAACCGTACCCAGGGTTCGAAATGACGCGGCTCTATGCGGTCGCGGCTGATCTTCTCGCCCGTCGCGGCTATGGCGTATGAAGCGTGGAGATTGATTCGCTTTGTACCGGGCATCAGCTTCAGTGAGAAGTCGAGGTCCGACATCAGTTCTTCGGGAGTCCTCGCGGCTCCCGGGTAGTTGCCGGTCGTCTGTATGCCTCCGTCGAGGGAAACGGAGCCGTCGAATCCCCGGACGTCGTCGCCCTGCCAGCAGTGGAGCGAGACCGGTACGGTCAGAAGCTTATCGAGAGCCGCTTCTGTATCGATGCCGTATCTCGCGTAGTATTCTCTCGCGTATCCGTAGATCTCTGAGACCATGACCTGTATACCGCCTTTCGTTGCGTCCGCTTTCCGGCTTGCCGGACATGCGCGGATCTTTTATTGATTACGATTCATATTATAGTGTATTCAGCCGGATTTTTCAAGGCTTTTGTTACGGTTGCGGGGGGTTTTTAGGGTCCGGAAGAACATAAGGCGAATCCCGGCGCGGATGCTTTCTGCTTGAGAAGTGCTTTACTGTCCGGTCATACTGTTTTTTCAGAGCGATATTGACAAACAGCGGTTGAGTGTGGTATAATTACGCCACCTGTAATACAGGTGCGCTGTCATTTATGCGAATCAAACGGAAAAGGCTCCCCGCTTCATGGCTGTCCGCGCCGAATCCTGAAAAAAAGAGGATCACGAAGTATGTCCGGAAAGACTATGAAAAAATCAAACATGTACGAAGAGATCGCCGACCGTCTGGAGGAGATGATCCTTTCGGACGAGATAAAATCCGACGCAAAACTACCGGGAGAGGCGGCTCTCGCTTCGAGTTTCGGAGTCAGCAGGCCGGTGATCCGGGAGGCTCTCATGCTCCTCAACGCCCGCGGACTCATATCTCAGAGAAACGGAGACGGCTCCTACGTCTCCTCGCCGTCGGGTGAGGATCTTTCAAAAATGATAAAGCGCATGGTATCGCTGGAGAATACCGATATCCTCTCGCTGTTCGAGGCAAGGATCGCACTGGAGGTCCAGTCCGCGGCTCTCGCCGCCCTCAGAGCCTCGTCTGACGACGTGATGCGTCTGCGGAGACTGACTGCGGAGATGCGTTCCGCGGCCGGAGACAGGTCCGCGTTTGCAGGGCTCGATGTCGCATTTCACAATGAGATAGCGTCTGTCGGCGGCAACCGGATCCTCCGCATTTTCATCGGTTCCCTGAACTCGCAGATTTCAGGTATGATCGAACACAACCTTGTCCTGGAGGGGGCGGACTCCGACGCTGTCAGTTATCATGAGAAGATCACCGAAGCGATCGCATCGGGATCTCCTGAAAGAGCTTCAGAACTCATGCGGAATCATATACTCATATTCATGAGGAACGCCGAACAGAGAAGAAGGGACACGAGTGTATGACTGTCATAGCCAACGAATACATCTATCCGCCGGACGAAACCTCCTGCCACGCTTCGAGCTTCGATATCCTACCCGACGGAAGCATATTTGCAGCCTGGTTCCGCGGAAGCGCCGAGGGGGCAGGCGACGTCCGCATCTTCGGAGCGAAGCGCGAGGGCGGAAAATGGTCGGAACCGCGGCCTCTGACCGCCGACGACGGCATTCCTCACTGGAATCCGGTCGTGGATCTTAACAGCGGCTGCCTGCGGATCTACTATAAGATCGGCGAAACGATCGGCGGATGGCGCACCGAAATCATTGAATCGCACGACGGCGGAAAGACCTTCTCTCCGTCGCGGGAGATGGTCCCCGGCGACAGGAGCGGCGGCCGCGGTCCGGTCAGGAACCGGATACTCCGGCTGTCCGACGGCGCGCTTCTGGCGCCGGGATCGACCGAATACGACGGCTGGAAGTGCTTTGCCGACCGATCAGAAGACGGGGGGGCAAGCTGGGCGAGGAGCGCCGACATTGCTCTCCCGCCTGAGGATCTCCGTCCCGGCGTTCCCGCGGAGGAAAACAGAAGAGGGCTGATACAGCCCGCCTTCTGTGAGGATCCCGCCCGCCCGGGACGCGTCATCGCATTTATGCGATCGACCGAGGGACGCGTTTACCGCGCTGAATCGCGCGACTTCGGCCGGAGCTTCGGCCCGGCCTCCGCCACACCGGTGAAGAACAACAACTCGGGGATCGATCTTGACGTCTCGCCTGACGGAAGGATCTTCCTTGTCTGCAATCCGGTCGGCGTGCCCGAGGGAAAGATCTGGGGGAAGCGCACGCCGCTGTCGGTCCTGGTCTCGGAGGACGGAGGCGACTCATTTTCCCGCCTGACCGAGATCGCAACCGGCGACGGCACCTTCGCCTACCCCTCGGTCAGATACCGGGAGGGCAGGCTGCACGTCACTTATACATGGAACAGAAAAATGATCTGCTATTTCTGCGCGGAGGTATGAAATGTACAACTTCGGAAGGATCGGTGAAAAACTGAAAAGAGGCGAAGTCCTCTTCGGGACACATGTCTTCTGCGGCGCCCCGCCGCTGACCGAGGCTCTGTCGCTCGCCGGCTTCGATATGATCTGGATCGACATGGAGCACACCGCCATCGGCATCGAGAGTCTGCAGAACAACCTCATCGCCGCCCGCGCCGGCGGCACCCCCGCCTTCGTCAGGATCCCCTGGAACGACAAGGTCCTCGCGAAGCCGGTGATCGACATGGGACCGGAGGGGATCATCTTTCCCTATATCCGCTCGGCGGACGACGCCCGCGCCGCCGTCGCGGCCTGCGAGTATCCGCCCGCCGGCGAGAGAGGCTACGGCCCTCTCAGGGCCCTCGACTACGGAGGAATCGCTCAGACGGATTTCGTCGACCGTATCTACCGGAGGATGTGGCGGATAATCCAGATCGAGCATATCGACGCGGTAAACGCCCTCGACGAGATACTCGCCGTCGACGGCATCGACGCCTTCGTCGTCGGACCTAACGATCTGTCGGCGTCGATGGGACACATCGGCCGTGTGGACCACCCCGAAATGATGCCGGTATACGACCTGATCGGCCGGAAGATGAAGGAACACGGGAAGCTCTTCGGTGTCTCAATGGGATTTGTTCCCGAAGTCATAAAGCAGTGGCTCGCCCGCGGCGCCGGAATGATCTTTGCCGGGAACGACGTCGGATACGTTCACGACGGAGCAGTGTCGGTCCTCGACGGTCTGAGAAGCCTTTCACGGAACTGCTGACCTTGAGTGAAAAATCACCATAAACCACAATAAGAAAGGGTTCGATCAATGAAAAGCAAGAGAATGAAAAAAGAGAAATTGTTATTTTCCGTTGCCATGATGATGGCGCTTGCCATTCTGATAACCTCCTGTGCGACAGTCGGGAAAACAGCCGGCGGTTCTTCCGCAGCGGGAGACAATACCTCCTCACAGGAGAGCCCGGAGTCGACCGCCGAGGCGGCCCGGACCGACGCGGAAGGCTTCCTTCTCGACGATCTGCCGGATAAACTGAATTTCGGAGATCAGGAAATCACTTTCCTTGCCTGGGACGGACAGTCCTATGAGGAGTTCAGTGTGGAACAGCCCAGCGGTGACATAATCGACGACGCGATATTCGACCGCAACATCCGCGTCGAGGGGAGGCTCGGCGTCCGGATCAATGTAAAGAAAACTAAAGGCGGCAGCTCGGATTACCAGGCCTACACAACAGCGGTCAAGGGCGATATTTCCGCCGGGACCGGAAGCGAATACGACATACTCGCCGCGTACAGCCGCACCACCGCCATGTGCGCCTATATGGGTCTCGCGAAAGATCTGCTCACGACAGCTTATTTCGATATCGAAAAGCCGTGGTGGCCTAAAACTCTCACAGAGCAGTCCACAATCGGCGGGAAGCTTTATTTCTGCTCGGGCGACATATCACTCTCGCTGTTCCACAACCTGGACGTTATCTATTTCAACAAGGAAATGGCGAAGGATTTCAAGATCGGCCCCGACAGCATATACAGACTTGTCGACAGCGGAGAATGGACCCTCGATAAGATGATCTCTCTCTGCGCCGGGACATACGACGACCTCGACCGCGACGGAAAGAAGAGCGACGGAGACCGCTTCGGCTTCATCTGCGCCAACACACAGTCCCAGCCGATCGTGTGGGGCTGCGGGATCACGGCGGTAAACACCGACATCGACGGCCGCATGACGGAATCCGACGTTTTCTTCGGCGAAAAGATGCAGGATGTTCAGGAAAAGCTGTTCGGATTCATCAACGATACCAACGACGGCCTGCGGGCCTCGTCCACCGGGACAGGCAACACGGCCTTCGCTGAGGGAAGATGTCTCTTCTTCTGCAACATCGCCTCATACGCCATGTCAAAATTCAAAGAAGCAGGCATTTCGTTCGGTCTGCTCCCGCCTCCGAAATACAACACCGACCAGGACAGATACTATTCGGTCGAGGGCAACGCCTTCACGCTCTACGCCCTCGAGAATTCAGACGGTACAGACCCGGATCTCTGCTCGGCGGTACTCGAGGCCCTCTGCTCCGAGGGTTACCGTTCGGTGTCGCCTACCGTATTCGAAGTGGCAATGAAGGTCAGATACGCCGACGACTACAACACCTCGAGGATGTACGACCTGATCCGCGGCGGGGTAGTATTTGACAACGGAAGGATATTCTCGGGAGTCCTCGACGATATCTTCACCAAGACCTACAACGATCAGTTCAAATCGGGATCGACGGCATGGTTGGCCAAAGCCGCTGTTGTCAGGGAAGAGGCGAAACGCAAGCTTGACGACCTCAACCAGACCTTTGCCGCCCTGAACGGCTGAAGAAGAAGAACCGTGATCAAAAAAACACGCAGGCGCCAGCCTCCTTCCGGAGGCTGGCGCCTGCGATGTTTTTGCTTTGTTTGATGTTTTATCGGCTGCAGCGTCTGCAATAATCATATTTGTCATGCGGCCGGCAGGCCGAAGACGATATCCTCAAGCATCCTCCCGACGACAAAGCGGACCGTCGGAAGGTCGTAGGAATATGCGGAAACAGTCATCTGCCAGGTCCTTCCGTCCTGTCCAGCTTCTCATGCTAGCGGAGAGAAGAGGTGATGTTCTCCTTCGCGTTCTGGAGATTGTCGCCCATGACCGAGTAGACGAGTCCGATCGCGTTCGTGAATGTCATGGCAAAGTCGAATCTCAGGGTGTCGCGGATGAGATCGAGCATCTTTGCCGCGGTCGGGTCGTTTTTTTCGTACATCCCGTATCTGTTTAGGCAGAAAAAGAAATGCGCGCGGTCTGCAATCTTCAGGTGCCCGCGCCACCGCACCTAATAGAAATGAGGGCGATTCTTTCGAATCGCTTTCCGGGGAGAATGCAGTGCCCCAACCGCGATTGATCACACGGACGCAATGCGGCGATTTCGGATCCTTGCGCGGAGATCCTCGTTGTTTTCCGTTTCTCACGGGGTGAAAAGCCGCT
>JAFTCN010000052.1 GCA_017454675.1 Clostridia bacterium | reverse complement strand
GACCTTATGAGCCTTTCGTGGAAGGGGGTGACATTTACCTTCCCGGCGGCGGCGTCGAGAAGTGCTTTGTCAACAGGAATAAGGCGCCCCTCGGCTTCTTCGCGGCTCATGTTTTTCAGCTCGTCAAGCCCGACCGCCCCATCTAACGATAATGATCCTGCAGACAGCCTCCGCAGAGAAGTCATGACTGCCCCGCAGCCGAGCATCCTTCCCATGTCGGCGCAGAGAGTTCTGATATAGGTCCCCGACGAGCAGGATACCCTGAATGTAAAGTCGCGCGAGGGATAAGGGCACGGATCAAGATCTATCGAATACACGGTGACCTTCTGCGCTGTCCGGCTGACGGTCAGTCCCTGTCTTGCAAGTTCGTACAGTTTTTTTCCGCCGACTTTCTTCGCGCTGTACATCGGCGGGATCTGTTCGATCTGTCCGGTGAGGGCATCGCAGGCGGTCTTTACTTCCTCCGCGGTGAATGAGACATTTTTCTCGGAGATAACGTTTCCGGTGATGTCCTCGGTGTCGGTCTCGACGCCGAAGCGGATCCCTGCCGAATATTCCTTGCGTCCGGCGGTAAGATACGGGGAGGCCTTTACTGCACGCCCCACCATGACGGCTAAGAGGCCTGTGGCGAGCGGATCGAGCGTGCCGGTATGTCCGGCCTGCTTCGTGCCGAACGCCCGCCTTACGGCGTATATGACGTCGTGGGAGGTTATTCCGGACGGCTTGTCGACGAGCATGATCCCCGAGGGCGCCGTCCCCTCCGCCTTCATTCTTCGCCTCCGGACGGGAACCTGACTCTGGCGAAGTATATCGGCTTTCCCTCCGCGGAGAATTTCCTCTCGTGTTCGGTCTCGATGTTGAAGGAGAGATCGGGCAGAGAGTGAAGGTCTTCCGAGACTTTCAGTATGTCGAATCCCGCGGCGTCGAACTGTTCGAGCGACCAGGAGAAAAGATCCCCGTGATCGGTCTTGAATTCGAGGATGCTCCCGGGCTTCACGATCTTCCGGTACATCCCGAGGAAACCGGGAGCTGTAAGCCGTCTCTTGTAATACCCCTTCTTCGGCCACGGGTCGCAGAAATTGATATACAGGCCAGAGAAGGTGCCGGGAGCGAACCAGTCGGCGAGATAGTCGGCGTTCCCTATGAGGACGCGCAGATTGTCGCGCAGGGGCGGGGCATCTGCGTTATCATCCGCTTCACGGGCTGTCCTCCGTCTCTCAAAGTCGGCTTTCGCCTTCTCCAGCGCGAACATCGCCACGTCCGGGATCCTTTCGACCGCTATGACGTTTTTGTGTTCATTTCGTTCGGCGAGCCCCAGGGCGAAATCTCCCTTGCCGCAACCTATCTCAAGCAGGACGGGATCGTCGTTGCCGAATATATCCCGAGGCCTTCCGTAAAAGATCGCCGGATCGCCAATCAAAAAATCCGAGCAAGCGGCTATTCTTTCGGCCGAATGCTTCTTTTTTCTCATTCTCATGTTGCAAAAACTTCCGGAATGTGGTAAAATATACTGTAATTCATATTATATCATATTTGTCCCGCTTTGAAAAGATTATTTTGATACGGCGCCCCGCGCCGCAGGGACGGATGCGGTAAATACAGAATAAAGTATGGTTTATGCTTATGGAAAAGAAACAGTTCCTAGCTGAATTGAGAAAGATCCTGCGCTCAAAGGGATTTGCCGAAGATTCGGTGGACAGAGAGCTGGAGTCGGTTTCCGGATACTTTGACGAGGAGGGAGCCGACGACATCGACATAGCCCCCGCCGAAATGGCTGAAGAGATCGAGGCTATGATGAAGGACGATCTGTCATCGCAGGCCACGGCCCCGGCATCTTCAGAAGCTCCCCCGAAGGAGACTTCCGCGGACGGCGGCGATAAGTCAGCCGACGCGTCTTCCGCCGGCAGCGATATCGATCCCGGAGTGCTCGCCTCCTACGGCTTCGCTGCCGCCGGAGCCTCTGCCTCAGGCAGGGACGGAGGCGCCGACGATGAACCGAAGTCTCTCGGAGACGAGATCGCGGGTCTTTTCGATTCGATCGAAAAAAACGGTGAAAAGAAGTCTCAGATCACCGAGACGGACGGGGGAGCCGCTGAGAGCGTTCCGGCAGCCGATAACGTCAGCGCCGGAGAAGCTCCGTCGGACGCCACCGCAGAAGAGCCCGGCGGAGATGCCGGTGACGGCTTTGCCGGAGCGGCGGTCATAACTCCCGCCATATCCGAGATGCTGAAGTCGATGCACGCGTCCGGCGATCCTTTCTCTGCGAAGGACAAACCGGCAGGAGGGGCGCAGTCCGACCCGACCCCCGCACAGCAGCCCGAGCCCGACGTTAAGATCGCCGGCGGCAGGGAAGACGGAACAGAGTCAGAGTCACGCTCCGGGGAGCCCTCAATTCAGGATCCCGATTATATCGACGACAACGACGCCGCCGTCGAGAACTACGACGATTACGATATCGACGATTACAGGAAGGGCGGAAAGAAGGACTCAGGCAGTCCCGGGATCCTTTCGTCGGTATTCGGCTTCGGCAAGAGGAAAAAGCAGCCCGAAGAGCCAGACGGGATCAAAATGAGAGATAAGCAGCAGGAAAATGATCAGAAGAAGGCGCTCGCGGCAGAAGAACGTCACGGCGACGCCGGGTACGACGACGGCATAGGCGAGGAGTTCGAATCGACTCCGGGAAAGAATGCCGCTTTCAGCATCGGCCTCATAATCGCGCTGCCGTTTATCATACTGATCTCGCTGGTCATGATCGTGCTCTATCTCGTCTTCTGGCTTGCGCTCGCGCTGCTGATGATTCTTGCCGTCGCTGCCCTGATCGCGTTCGTCGCGGCCGGTGTGTTCGTTGCGCTGACAGGCATCGTTTACGGCGTCATAATGCTGATCAAGGGCAACACGCCCGTCGGTCTCTTTGAGATCGGTCTCGGGATCACCGTCGGAGCAGTCGTCCTTTTCGCCGGTATCCTTGTTTACAATTTCGCGATCCGCCTCATTCCTTTCGGTATGAAGATGCCCTCAAAGCTGCTCGCCTTCGGTTTCCGCAAGGGAAAGGAAGGCATATCGGGTCTTAAGAAGCTGCTCGCTAGAAGCTGAGCAGTGAAGGCACCGCAAAGCCCTGCACAATAAGGTGAACGAACTATGAAGCCAACATCAATAATCTTTATCATCATAGCCGTCATGATGGCCAGCGTCGGACTGCTGCTCTGCTTTACAGCCAGCAATATGGCCAACGACCAGGGCGTGGCACTCTTCACGCAGACCGGAGACGCCGACAGCAACTACACGTCGGTCCACGAGTTCGACGGTGCCGCAGTCAAGAAGCTGGTCCTTAACATGTCAGACACGACTGTCAACATCTTCGGCGGAGCCGACTCTAACAGAGTCGAGATGGTCAACTTCCCCGACGGCACCTACGACCTTTCGATAGGGAAGTCCACTCTTCAGCTGTCAAACGCCTCGGGGATCGGCAGTTTTATCGACATAGACAATTTCAAGATAAACTTCAACGGTTTCCGCGACTATCTCCACTATTTCAAATACAGGAACAAGAAGACGTCGGTAAACGTCTATTTCACCGATGACGCTTCGGCCATAATCCTGTCGGTCACCTCCGGAGGGGATGTCAACCTTCAGGACCTAAGACTCGACTGCGACTACAAGGTGATCGTCTCAAAGGGTGACGTGAACGTAAGCAACGTAAAGACCGACTCTTCGATCGACATCGACTCTACCGACGACTCCTCGGTGAACATCTCCGCCTCTTCCTTCAACGAGATCATCGTAAACGGCGTCACGGCGTACACCGAGATAAAGAACACCACCTTTACCCGTTCGATGTACATAAACATCAAGAGCGGATCGGTCTCGTACGACAGGCTCGAGCCCGACTTCACCGGTTTCAACCTGCTCCTTCGTGCCGACAGCGGCGTGATCAAGTACAACTCCGAACGCATCATCAACGGAAAATACGAGGAAAAGAACTATATCGATATCTCGGCCGACACCGGAGAGGATGATGACACCGGGGCCGATTCCGGCGAAGACGGCGATCATGAAGGAGAAGACGAAGTCGGAGGAGAAGGAGAGACTACCACCGCGGCTGAGGGCACGGAGCCCGAAGTGCCGGTCAACAGCACACAGATCCCGGCATACAGTGTCACGATAATACTCGGCGAGGGCAACATAGAAGTTTACTGATCCCCCTAAGGGAACATATAGAGCGGTCCCGGCTTTCTGCCGGGGCCGCTCTATGCATCGGGGAATAATCAGACGTTGAAACGGAAGAGGGTGATGTCTCCGTCCTTCATGACGTAGTCCTTGCCCTCGCTGCGCAGAAGACCGGCCTCCCTGGCGGCGGCCACGCTGCCGCATTTTACGAAATCGTCGTAGGAGACGATCTCTGCCCTGATGAAGCCGCGCTCAAAGTCGCTGTGTATCGTTCCGGCTGCCGCGGGAGCCTTCGTACCCCTGAGTATGGGCCAGGCCCTTACCTCCTTGGGGCCGGCGGTAAGGAAGCTGATGAGCCCGAGCAGGGAATAACTCTCCCTTATCAGCCGGTAGAGGCCAGGCTCTGTTATGCCCATGTCCTCGAGGAACAGCTGCTTTTCCTCGGGCGGGAGCTCGGCGATCTCGGCTTCGATCTCGCAGCTGATCGCTATTATCCCGGCGCCTTCGCTCTGAGCCAGCTTCTTCAGGGCAGTGTAATGAGTGCTGTCGGGCTCGCCGGTCGCAGACGCCTCGTCAACGTTCGCGACGTAGATCACCGGCTTCAAGGACAGAAGCGGGAGCCCCGACGCGGAGAGGATCTCACGTTCTGCGTCGTCGGTATCAAGGCTCCGGGCGGGTTTGCCTTCTGACAGATGAGAGCGGAGCTTTTCAAGCAGCGAATACTCTGCGGCAAGCTTCTTGTCCGCCCTCATGGCTTTAGCGGTGCGGTCGATCCTGCGCTCGACGATCTCGAGGTCTGAGAGTATCAGCTCATAGTTTATCGTCTCGGCGTCATCCACCGGATCGACTCTGCCGCTGACGTGTATCACGTCGCTGCCGTCGAAGCAGCGGACGACGTGCAGCAGCGCGTCGCATTCTCTTATATGGGACAGGAACTTGTTGCCGAGGCCCTCACCCTGAGAGGCTCCCTTGACGAGACCGGCGATGTCGAAGAACTCGACGGTAGCGGGCGTGTATTTTTCGGGGGCGTATACTTCGGCAAGTCTGTCGAGCCTGCTGTCGGGCACCGGGACGACTCCCACGTTGGGTTCGATGGTGCAGAACGGGTAGTTGGCCGATTCGGCCCCGCCGCCGCACAGGGCGTTGAAAAGGGTGCTCTTGCCGACATTCGGCAGTCCGACGATTCCGAGTTTCATTTATTTCTGTGTTTCCTTTCCGGATTTCTTGTTTATACCATACTATTATATACCAAATGTGAACAATTTGCAAGCTGTAATGCTCTTTTTGCCGTAAATGTGAACAATATATCAAATAAATATTTACAAATCAAGACGATTATGATATAATATCTTCGATTACATACTAGCAAACGGTGGTGATTACATTGTATACCAAAATACTGGTCGTCGACGACGATCCCAATATCTGCGATATGCTCAAGCAGTACCTTGAAAAAGAGGGATACGACGTAAGAGTCGCTTACGACGGATACGAGGCGATCGACCTGTTCAAGAAATACGAACCCGATCTGGTTCTGCTCGATATAATGCTCCCCGGTAAGAGCGGCAAGGACGTCTGCACCGACATCCGCAAGTTCTCCCAGAAGCCCATCATCATGATCACGGCCAAGGGATCGGTCGTCGACAAGGTGGTCTGCCTTGAGCTCGGCGCAGACGATTTCGTCGTGAAGCCCTTCGACATGAACGAGCTGTTCGCCAGGATCAAGGCAGTGCTGCGCAGATGCGTGACACTCGACGAGAGCACTGACGACGAAGTCGTCAAGTTCGACAGGATCGAGATCAGCAAGGCGAAATACGAGCTCAAGATAGACGGAGTATGCGTCGATATCCCTCCCAAGGAGCTCGATCTGCTCTATTATCTGGCATCGAACCACAATCGCGTCTTCACACGCGACCAGCTCCTCGACAAGGTCTGGGGATTCGACTACCTCGGCGACTCCAGGACGGTGGACGTCCATATCAAGCGCCTCCGCGCGAAACTCGAAGGCCTGTCCGACAAGTGGCAGCTTCGCACCGTGTGGGGCGTCGGATATAAATTTGAAGTGAACTGAGCAAAGCCGGACGGCGGACCTGGTCCTGCCGTCCGGATGACGCTGCGGAGATTTGTTTTGAAAAAAGATAACATACACGGACAGGGCAGGACCGTGACGGCGGCACTGCTTCTCACCGTCCTGAACGCCCTGCCTTACGGTGCGCTCATCTTCGCGGTCTTCTCTGGCAGGACCGGAGTCGGAGACGGGTTTCGATGGATAGCTGCAGCGGCCGCACTTCTGATGTTCGCCGCTACATCGGCGTCTTCCGTATTTATCCTTTTGAAGTACGGGAGGGCCCGAAGAGAGTCGGTCATGGCTCCGCTCCGGGAGATCCAGTCGGCGATCGGCAGATTTGCGGAAGGATCCGTGTACTGCCCGCCGAAACTCCCCGAGGGCTCGGATCCCGGCATCATCCGTCTGTCGGCTTCGGTGGACCGGCTGATGAGATCGGTATCGTCGCTCGAGGAGATGAGACAGAATTTCATGTCCTCTGTCTCGCACGACATGCGCACTCCCATGACCACCATCACCGGATTCATCGACTGCATCCTCGACGGCGCCGTCACGCGTGACAGAGAGGAGCATTACCTCAGGCTGATAAAGAGCGAGATACTTCGCCTGTCGAGGCTGGTGTCGTCGATGCTCGACATCTCGCGTATCCAGGCCGGAGACCGCGAGTTCACCTTCTCGCCCTTCAATATATGCGAGAACGCCAAGATAATCCTGTTTTCGTTCGAAAATGCCATAGACGCAAAAAAACTCGATGTCTCCTTTGACGCCCCCCGCGACGACATATTCGTCATGGCGGACAGCGACGCGGTGTATCAGGTGATGTACAATATCATCGACAACGCCGTGAAATTCTCGCGTGAAGGCGGAAAACTCGAGATCTCCGTTACAGAGGTAAGTGCGGGTACGAACGGTTCAGATCCTGCCAGGAAGGCCGTCAGGTTCTCGGTATACAATGACGGCGAAGGCATCGCGTACGAGGATCAGCCCTTCGTCTTCGACAGATTCTTTAAGGCCGACAGGACCCGCGGCCTCGACAAAAACGGCGTCGGTCTCGGGATGTATATTTCAAAGAAAATAATCGATGCCCACGGTTCGGAACTGAAGCTCGAGAGCGTGCCGGGAGTCGGATGCAGGTTTTATTTCGATCTGCGGGCGGCTCCGGAGAGAGACGTAATGCCGGCCGCGAGCGCCAGGGCGCACTCATATGACAACTGTCAGAACAGGTAAATCAAAATGGTCGATCCTATTGAAAAAAATGATATTGCAGCGGAAGAGAATTCATCCTGTGCGACCGGTTCCGCCGCTGATGCGTCATTTCCAGCCGCGGATAATTCAGCGGCGCAAGAAGCGGGAATGGCTGCCGGCGCGGAAGATGCAACGGGTCTCAAAGAGACTGAAACGCTCCATTCCGGAGAAACAGCAGCAGACTCCCAAGATACGGTAACTGTTAAAGATGCGTCTGAAACCGCATATACCCAAGAGACGGTAATAGCTTCCAATGCGAACGAAGCCGCAGACCTCAAAGAGACTGAAACTGTTCCCGACGCGGAGCAGGGACCTGTTTACACCTGGAGCTTCGAAGAACAGCTGAAGGCCGAACGTGAAGCGGAAAAGAAAAAGAGCAGGAATGGGACGCTGATCTACGCCGTCATCATGACCTGCCTTTTCGCCGTATGCTTCGGCACTCTTGCGGTCCTTATCGTCACCGGATTCGGAGGCGCAGGTAACACCCCGGCGATCCCCGGAGAGCAGATGACGATCCCGCAGATCGCAGAGGCGCTCATTCCCACCACCGTCGGTGTCTCGGTCACGACTGAGAAGGGCGGCGGCGTCGGCACCGGCATCATCATGTCGGAAGACGGCTACATTGCCACGAACTATCACGTGATAAGCGGAGCGAAGACCGTAAAGACGGTCCTGTCCGATCAGACCGTCATAGACGCCGAGATCGTCGGCGGCGACGAACTGTCTGACCTTGCGCTGCTCAAGATCGATCCGAAGGGACTCCGCCTTTCCGCGGCGCTGTTCGGTGATTCCGACAAAGCCGTCATTGGTGAAGAAGTAGTGGCGATCGGTAATCCCGCCGGCCTCGAGTTCGCCGGGACAGTCACGTCAGGCATCATCTCTGCCATCAACCGCAACGTCAGGATCTATTCGTCAAACGGACTCTTAAACAAGACCATGACGCTCATACAGACTTCCGCCAACCTCAATCCGGGCAATTCTGGCGGGCCACTCATCAATATGCGCGGCGAGGTCATCGGCATCAACACGATGCGGCTGTCGGCGGAATACGAGGGGATCGGCTTTGCGATCCCGGTCAACGGCGCGCTGAAGATTCTTGAGGAGATACGTCGAACCGGCAGTTATTCGGGAGAGGACGTGGCCGTCAGGGGAGTATCCCTCGGTGTCACAGCCACGGCCGTCGTCGAGGGGAACACCTATCCGCTCACGCGCGACGACGAACGATGGACCGCAGCGAAAACGGGCGTCGCGATCTCTCAGATCATGAGCGGCGACTCTTCGGCATACGGAAAGCTCGAGGTTTACGATATAGTCATGAGCATCGACGGAGTGGCCGTAGACGACGTATACGACGTCAGGGAAATACTCCTGACTCACCGCAGCGGTGACGTTATCTCTGTCATCATATGGCGCGACGGCGCCGAGAAGACCGTCAGCATAACACTGAAATAACGGACAGCATCCTGTTTCTCACAGGTTAACAAACAGCCGCGGAATTGCCGCGGCTGTTTGCAGTAAATGGTCTCTCCTTTGTCAGAGTCCTTTTTCTCTCTTCAGTTTTTCTACGAAATCTCCGATCCTGTCGAGTGCCGTGTCGATATGCTTGACCGAATAGGCGTATGACAGTCTCGCGAATCCCTCGCCGGCATCGCCGAAAGCGGTGCCGGGGATGATCGCGCAGGCATTCTCATAGAGCAGTCTGTTGCAGAAATCGTCGCTCGAGAGCCCGAATCCGCCGATATAAGGATAGATGTAGAAGGCTCCCTCGGGTTCAAAGGATTCAAGTCCGATGTCGGAGAGGCGCTTTCTAATGTATCTGCGGCGGTAGTTGTACTGCTCGCGCATATAGTCGATATCGGCGTCGCCGTGAAGTGCGGCTTCGAGTCCCGCGTACTGCGAGGGAGTCGAGGCGCTCATTATCACATACTGATGTATCTTCAGCATCTGCTCGATGAAAGGCTCAGGCGCGGCGATATATCCGAGCCTCCAGCCTGTCATGGCGTAAGCCTTGGAGAATCCCGACGCTATGACCGTGCGTTCGCGCATGCCGTGAAGGGAGGCGATCGATGCATGTCTTCTGCCGTAGGTGAGCTCGGCGTAGATCTCGTCGGAGATCACGGCGATGTCTCGGTCGCGCAACACTCCGGCGATTCCCTCGAGGTCCTCCTTCGTCATGATAGCCCCCGTCGGGTTGTTGGGAAATGTGAGTATGACGGCCTTTGTCCGGTCGGTGATCGCGGCCTCAAGCGCTCCGGGCGTGAGTTTGAAACTGTCCTCGACTCTGGTGGTAACGGTGACAGGGATCCCTCCGGCCATGACCACGAGAGGTTTGTAGCAAACGAATGACGGTTCGGGAACGATGACCTCGTCGCCTGGCGATACTATCGCGCGGACAGCCAGATCGATCGCCTCGCTGCCTCCCACCGTGGTGATTATCTCAGACTGAGTGTACCGGAGTCCGAAACGGCGGTCCAGATAGCCGGCTATGGCGTCGCGCAGGCGCGGAAGACCGGCATTCGAAGTATAATATGTCTTTCCTTCGTCGATGCTCGTCTCGGCGGCCTCGCGTATATGCCACGGGGTCGTGAAATCGGGCTGACCGACCGTCAGTCCGACAACGCCCTCCATCGTGTCGAGCAGATCGAAGAACTTGCGTATCCCCGATTTTTTCAGCGCGCAGACCTTCGGGGAGAGCAGTTTCGAATAATCAGGTGACGACATCAGTTGCAGTTTCCTCTCTCAAGTTCGGCGTCGGAGGTAGGCCCGTAGATAACGCCGTTGTCCTTGTATTTTCTGAGGACGAAATGTGTGGCCGTCGAGATGACGAACTCGATGGGTGCAAGCTTCTGCGCCACAAAGTATGCTACGTCCCGCATCGTCTTGCCCTCGATGAACAGGGCGAGATCGAAACCTCCCGACATAAGATACACGCTCTTGACTTCGGGATAGTTGTAGATCTTTTCGGCGACCTTGTCAAAGCCCATGTCGCGCTGCGGGGTGATCTTCACCTCGATCAGGGCAGTGACATACTCTCTGTCGGTCCTGTCCCAGTCGATCAGCGTCCGGTATCCGAGGATCGTCCCGTTTTTTTCAAATTCGGTGATCATCTTTTTTATGTCGCCGGTCTCCTTGCCGAGCATCGCGGCGATCTGTTCGTCTGTGAGTTTTGCGTCTGTTTCAAGCAGATTGAGTAAGCTGTAATCCATTTTTTTGATACCTCGCTGCGTTCCGGTCAGCCGTTCATATCCGGACCGGTCTTCTGTGAATTGATCTTGCTTATGATGGAATCGTGGGACAGGCCGTATTTGTAAGCGATGTCCCGGGCGTAGCTCTTTCCGTCGGGCTTGGTGCGGTAGATCCTGAACGACCGCTTTCCCGAATCCATGCCTGCGACAAGGGTGTCGATCGGCTTGCCGCCGTATTCGGCAGAGCGGGCGTTGATCTCGGGTATGAAGGCCGCCAGTTCGTGCAGGTGGGTGGAGAAGAGGGTGCGGCAGCCGGCGGCCGAGAAGCCTTCAAGGACCTCCGCGGCTATGTAGGAAGCCTCGTAGGCGCCGGTCGACGAGAGCGATTCGTCGAGCAGTACGAGGGAGTGCTCGGTGACACGCTCGAAGATCTGTCCAAGCCTTGCGCATTCTTCGCCGAGGCGGCCCTTGTCGATGGTATCGTCGGCTCCGGTGGGGAAGTGGGTGAATATGCCGTCGGCAGGAGAGATCCTTGCCCTGTCGGCCGGCACAGGAAGGCCAAGCTGCATCATCGCCTGTGCGATCCCAAGGGCGCACGTGATGACGGACTTGCCGCCCCGGTTGGGGCCGGAGAGCACGTATATCCTGGCCTTGTCGTCGAAGACGAGGTCGTTGGGGACGATCTCCTCCCCGATCTTGAGAGCCACCTGCGGATTGTAAAGCCCGTATGCCTCGAACGCGCATTCCGCCGCCGGAGCAATCTCGGGATAGCAGAGGCTGTATCCCCGCTCCTTCAGCTGCTGCATGAGCCTCGTGCCCTTGATTAGAAATTCGATCTCGGGAACGAGATTGAGAAGGAAGTCGGTCTTTTCGAGGACATACTGCTGGATGATCTTCTTCCAGGAGCGGAGCGACGAACGGTATACCTCGTTGATAGCAGAATTGAAGGCGTTCGAGAGCGCCGCCTTGCGGTTCTCGCTCTCCTTCCGGCCGAACGGCACGAGTGATGCGATGCAGGTGTATTCGTCGTTTTTGAAATTGAGTCTGAGGATCTTCTCGATGACGTCGCCTGATCTGAACTGCTCCGGATTGATCGACAGCACGCCGGCTTCCGCGGGCCTCAGCTGCGCGTCGAGGTTAACCCCTACAGTTACGCTCCTTATGTCTCTGACGCGCTTGGTGAGCTCGAAAAGCCGCTCGTTGAGCTCGCTGTAGTAGTCAGACTCGGCGAGTTCGCTGATATAGTCGAGGAGCCTGCGGAATCCGGCTCCCTTTATGCCGTCGCGGACCGAATTGAGACCGTCGTCGAGCGTATCTACAGAGGAGATATACAGCTCAATCTCCGTGATCGACGACAGATAGTCGTTGGTGTCTCCGCTGTCGGCCTCGAGCCTGCGCAGCTCCATTATGTCGTTGAGTATCGGCAGAAGGTTGTTGAGCGTCTTGATGAGACCGGGGTTGTCGAGCATGTCCTGAAATGTCTCGGCGCGGTATTCGATCACCTTCTGATCGACTGTGAAGAATTCAGCGAGCGACCCGTTCTTGAGATTGAATATCTCGGAAAGACCCAGCTCATCCGAGACGAAATCCGAGATGTCCGGCCGGTCCTTAGACTCGTAGTGCCGCTCGAGAGATGCCTCGTCGGGGTATATCAGCGAGAAATTCTTGAGTTCAAGTTCTGTTTCTTTTGCCATTCCGTTTATCCTTGTTCCTGATTGTTTGCGCTTTCGGAGCCGTTTTCTGCATCCCCGCCTGAGTCCGGATTCCGTGTGGCCTCTCCGCCGGTCTCATCCGGCAGCGGTTCTTTAGGGATCGACAGCTCCGCGAGCGGGTTTTTCGCCATCGCGGCCTCTATCTCCGAGTTCGATACATGAGTGTATATCTGCGTGGTGTTGAGCTGTTCGTGCCCCAGTATCTCCTTGAGCACCCTGACGTCGACGCCCCCCTTCTGATACATGAGCGTTGCGGCGGTGTGGCGCAGTTTGTGCACCGACAGATGACGGTATCCAAGACCTGCCATCTCAAGATACTTGTCGACGGTCCACTGGACGGCTCTGTTGCTCATGCGTTCGCCTCTCGATGAGAGGAAAAGGGCATTGCAGCGTGTCCCGGTGAATTCCGCCGACATCCTGACCGGAAGATACTCCTCCAGCGCCGACCGGCAGGAGTCGTTTAGGTAGATTATCCTCTCCTTGTTGCCTTTTCCGATGACCCTGACAGACCGGAACTCTCTGTCGATGTCGGACATGTTTATGCCTGTCAGCTCCGACAGACGCATACCGCAGTTGAGGAAGAGGGTGATTATGGTGTAGTTGCGGAGCGCTGCCGAGGGCGGTTTGGCCGTCGGATCGTTCCTTACAGTCGTGAGCAGCTTCACCGATTCCTCGTATGTCAGGAACTTCGGGAGCGACTGCCTCTTCTTCGGAGATTCTATGTCGGCGGCGGGGTTGTCGTCGAGCAGTGATCTCTTGACCGTGAGGTATTTGTACAGTCCCTTTATCGCGGACAGCTTCCGCGCTCTGGCGGCCGGGGCGTTTTTGCATACACGCTCGCAGAAGAAGAGAAAGTCGTATATGTCGGACGGCGACACCGCGGCGAGAAAATCCGGGCCGATGTCAGAGACGGGAAAGCCGTCGCCTTCTTCGGGTGTGTACTTCACTCCTTTTTTCTTTGCCATGAGAAAGCGGCAGAAGGACCGGATGTCGAGCATGTACTCGTTGATCGTGCGGGGTGAACACCCCTGTATCACCGCTTTGTAGTTGGCGAAATCCCGCAGGATCTCTGAATACTCGTCCGGATTGTATTCTGTGCTCATATTACCTCCGGAATTAGATTATCATTTATACTATTATACATTTTTTTTGCGCAAAATACAACTGTTTTTCGTGAGATCCGGAGTTTCGAACGGCTTTTTTTGCGCGGAGGGGGAAGTGAACGATTATTTCTTATCCTTCGTGTTGAAAAACAGCCGAAAATAAGATATAATATTAAGAGAATGATTCGGAGGTACTTCAATGAAGGAATTCTGGCACAGATACTCATACAGCGCCGTTAAGCTGTTCATAACTCAGTGCGTGTTCGCGATCTTCGGTCTGACTCTTTCGATCGCCACCGGCAAATCAAGACCGCTTCAGATCGCAGCATGTATCGGCGCGGTGATATTCTACCTGTTCATGGTTTATTCCGACTGCTTCAAACTTGGGGCTGAGGACAGGATAAGGGTCGGCGGCGGAAGAGAGACGGCAAAGCCGCTGAAGGGGTTATATATAGGACTTGCCGCTAACTCTCCCAACCTGCTCCTCTGCCTCGTCGGCATGCTGACGCTGGCTCCGGAGGGAACGGTCGCCTTCCGGGCCGGGACGGTAGCGCATACGGTCCATCTCTTTCTTCAGGGGGCCTGGACCGGGATCCTCGCTACAAGGATCGGCGACGTCCCGATGAATACCATGTGGTGGGCTCATTTCGCCGTCGTCGCCCCTTCGCTGCTCGTCGCCTTCACCGCTTTTGCGTTCGGCCTGTCTGATATACGGTTCTCGAAGCTCTTCATACCGGAAAATCCTGAGGATCGTGAGATCAGGAAAGAGAAACAGAGGGAGCGTGACGCCGGCAGGAACGGTGGAAGCGGAAACGGGGACGGTGAATCATGAGATACCGGGACATTATATTTGATTTCGACGGGACGCTCTCTGACACCTATCCCGTTTTCACCGAAGCACTGCTGACCGTGATGGAGAGGCACGGAATACACGACACGTACGATTCCGTATACTCGAAGCTCAAAGTGTCTGTCGGGACCGCTATCGGCGCCTACGATTTCGGGATTCCCTACAGAGAAGTCTCGGCCGAGTTCCATGACGTCCATGATGCGATCGCCCCGCTCTGTCAGAAGCCTGTCGAATACGCCGGCGAACTGCTGAAGTTCATAAGCGATTCCGGCGGACGCAGTTTCATCTTCACACATTCGGGCGGCATCGTCGGAAAGATGATGGATATATGGGAGCTTTCGAAATACGTCACGGGTACCGTCGACGGAAGCTATAAGATACCGAGAAAACCCGCGCCCGACGGCGTTCTCATCCTTGTAGAAAAGTACGGCCTCGACCCTGACAGCACGATGATCGTCGGCGACAGGGACATAGACCTCGAGAGCGGAATCTCCGCGGGCATACACGGATGCCTATTCGATCCCGATCACTTCTACGACTGCTTCACTCCCGAATACAGGATAGATTCGCTGAAGGATCTCATAACGATCATAAGTTAGGCCGATGATAAACTCTTCGCTTTGCTATATAAAACGCGACGGCGAATTTCTCCTTCTGAACCGCGCATACAGATACAAAAATCACGGTCCCGGAGATAAAGGTAACGTGCATCCGGAGATCGACCCCAATTACGGTAAGTGGATAGGCTTCGGGGGAAAATTCAGAGAAGGGGAGAGCCCAGAGGACTGTGTGCTGCGCGAGGTGTTCGAAGAGACCGGGCTCACTCTCACGTCCTACCGGTACCGCGGCATCGTTACTTTCGTATCCGATGTCTGCGAGACCGAATACATGCATCTCTTCGACGCGGACGGTTTCACCGGGGAATTGCACGGCACCGACGAAGGGATAACAGCCTGGATCGGCTCAGACGTGTTCCGGACGCTCCCGCAGTGGGAGGGCGACAGGATATTTCTGGATTTGATCTCGCGCGACGTCCCATTCTTTTCGCTGAAGCTCCGGTACGCCGGGGACAGTCTCGAAGAAGCCGTCCTGAACGGGGAAAAAATCGATATCTGACCGTATATAAAAAGCCGCATAATGGATCATCCCGAATACCGGGCGACGGATAAATTTCATTATGCGGCTGTTTTTTGCCTGTTTTGCCCCGAATATGAAATTTTTTCGTCAAAAAAATTCATTTTTGACCGATTTCCTCTTGACAAATCGCCGGAAAAATAGTAAAATTTTCGGGTATTGAATATCATGGCAAATATTTTTATCACATAAGGAGAAAAAAGATGGAGTTTAAAAACGCCTATCTGAAAAAGGTCTATGAAGAGGCCGTGCGGAAAAATCCCGGCGAGCCCGAATTTCATCAGACCATATCCGAAGTACTGACGTCGCTCGAACCCGTCATAGACCGCCATCCCGAATACGAGAAGGTCGATCTCATGGGCAGGATGGTCGAGCCCGAGAGGATGTTCACGTTCAGAG
Source organism: Clostridia bacterium (assembly GCA_017454675.1). Lineage (GTDB taxonomy): Bacteria > Bacillota > Clostridia > Oscillospirales > CAG-272 > CAG-390. The sequence goes on along the minus strand of JAFTCN010000052.1, from coordinate 35,839 downwards.
TAGTATGGCAGGACGATAACGGCGACTGGCATACCAACAGAGGCTGGAGATGCCAGTTCAACGGCGCCATCGGTCCATACAAGGGCGGCATCCGCTTCCAGAAGAACGTCAATCAGGGCATCATCAAGTTCTTAGGGTTTGAGCAGACTTTCAAGAACAGCCTGACCGGACTTCCCATCGGCGGAGCCAAGGGCGGTTCCGACTTCGATCCCGCCGGCAAGTCCGACGCCGAAGTCATGCGCTTCTGCCAGAGCTTCATGACCGCTCTCTACCGCTACATCGGTCCCGATATCGACGTCCCCGCCGGCGACATGGGCGTCGGAGGGCGCGAGATCGGCTTCATGTACGGCCAGTACAGACGTCTCAAGGGTGTCTTTGAGAACGGCGTTCTGACCGGCAAGGGCCTCTCCTACGGTGGCTCGCTTATCCGTCCCGAAGCGACGGGCTACGGTGCCGTTTACTATCTGTGCGAAGTCCTCAAACACACAGGCGATGACATAAAGGGCAAGAAGGTAGTCCTTTCGGGCTACGGCAACGTGACATGGGGAGCCGTGAAGAAACTCGCCGAACTGGGAGCCGTCCCCGTGACGATCTCCGGCAGAGCCGGATACGTATACGACCCCGCCGGAATCACTACCGACGAGAAGGTCGATTTCGTCTACAGGATGCGCACCGAAGGGATGAAGGACGGACTTGCCGCCTACGCCGAAAAGTTCGGAGCCGAATTCCATCCGGGCGAGAAACCGTGGAGCGTGAAGGGCGATATCTACATGCCCTGCGCGACGCAGAACGAAGTCGCGATGAAAGAAGCCGAACAGATCTCTGGAAGCGGAGCAAAGTACTATATCGAAGTCGCTAACATGCCGACTTCAAACGAGGCCCTCAACTATATGCGCGGACTCGGTACGATGGTCGTCGCTCCCTCCAAGGCCGTCAATGCCGGAGGCGTCGGCGTATCGGCTCTCGAAATGGCGCAGAACTCCGAGAGGCTCGTTTGGACAGCAGAACAGGTCGACGCCGAGCTTCACAGGATGATGATCAATATCCACAAGGTGTCGGCCGAAGCCGCGGAGGAATACGGGCTCGGATACGATCTCGTGTCCGGCGCGAAAATTGCCGGATTCAAGAAGGTCGCCGACGCCATGATGGCTCAGGGCTGCTTCTGATATCACGGTATCGGTATATTTTGCCGCCGGCCCGATCAGGACCGGCGGCATATTGATTTAGCGGAACAAATGTGATATAATATTATATCGCGGTTTGATACCCGACGTGCCGGCGTGGCGGAACTGGCAGACGCGACGGACTCAAAATCCGTTGGACCAACACTCCGTGCGGGTTCGACCCCCGCCGCCGGCACCATTTTTATTCAAGGAAAACAGCTCATGAAACTGATCAAGACACCCACCAAGGGGATGAACGACTATCTTCCCGGTGAGACCGCGCTCCGCGAATACGTGAAGAACATCATTGTCGAGGGGTATGCGGCATCGGGCTTCTCGAGGATCGAGACACCGTCTGTCGAGCATATAGAAAACCTCACGGGGAAGAACGGCGGAGACAATGAAAAACTGATATTCCGGATCATGAAGCGCGGAGAGGAGCTAGCGAGAGCAGAGGAATCAGGAGCGGATCTGTGCGACAGCGGCCTCCGCTATGATCTGACGGTCCCGCTTGCCAGGTATTACGCCAACAACTCATCGAAGCTCCCGTCGCCCTTTCTCGCAATGCAGATAGGCAACGTCTGGAGGGCGGACCGTCCGCAGAAGGGCAGATACCGCCAGTTCACTCAGTGCGACATAGACATTCTCGGGGACAGTTCGCCGCTGGCCGAGATCACGCTCATCTCCACTACCGCCGGCGTGCTGGGGAAGCTGGGCTTCGGCAGCTTTACTATAAGGATCAACGACAGAAGGCTCCTCAAGGCCGCCGCCGCATACAGCGGATTCGCGTCCGAGACCTATGACAGGGTGTTCATCATACTCGACAAACTCGACAAAATAGGGATAGACGGAGTGAGTGCCGAGCTCCTTGATTCGGGATTTGATCCGGAAGCCGTCGGACGTATGACCGGCCTTTATGGCGGAGACGGCAACGCCGACCTCTTCGGATTCGCCGGAAGGATCGGCGGCGAGGAAACGGCTCGGATCGCCAGGGATATCGATACCGTCATGAAGGCGTCGGCTGCCGCCGCCGGAAACGGATTCACGATAGTATTCGATCCGTCACTTGTGCGCGGCATGTCATACTATACGGGTACGATCTTCGAGATAACGATGGACGGATACGGATACTCCGTCGGCGGAGGCGGAAGGTACGACGAGATGCTCGGAAAGTTCACCGGGCAGAACGTGCCCGCATGCGGCTTCTCGCTCGGATTTGAGCGCATCGTGGGCGCTCTCTCGGACATGGGGTACAAAGTCCCCCGCAGGGCGGATGACGCCGTCCTGCTGGCCGAGAAGGGCCTCTCCGAAGGAAAGACACTCGAGATGTTCTCCGACGCAGCCAGATTGCGCTCGGAAGGAAAAAGAGTCCTTGTCACGGCGAAGATGAAGAACTACGGATTTCAGAAAAAGCAGCTGGAGGCAGAAGGATATTCGGACTTCAGAGTCTATTCGGACAACTGACATATTATATGATACAGCCCCGTGAGCGGAAGCTCACGGGGCTGTATCATATCTGCGCTCAGCCGAGGTCGTTCTCGGTGGCTTCCTCGTCTACCGGGACCGAAGCGGCTGCAGCCTTGTGCTGCTCGCTGTCGGAATCGGTCCTCTTCAGTTCGTCGCGCATTGCCGAACCGAAGTCTCCGTCGGCCTCGGGGTCGATTATGTCATATTTGTCCCTGTCGAACAGATCGAACAGATAACCTCCGCGAAGCCTCTTGATATATCTGATCACGACCTGCAGAAGGGCAAGTCCGCCGAAGGCAATTCCAACTGCAGAGATCACGGCAGTGAATGCCCTGCGGCGTTTTTCGATCCTTCTGGCTTCGGCTTCCTGTCTCTCGTAGTGCTGGAAGATCTTTAGAATGGAAAGGTTGATTGTGAGCCAGATGCAGACGGCCGAAAAATACTTGAGTATTTTCCCAAGGCGGTCATTTTTTATGAGTTTCATTTGTGCCTCCTCGATCAGTTCTTGTCCTTTTCGCCTGGATGTGAGATGTATTTCAGATACGCGTTGACGAATCCGTCGAGCTCGCCGTTCATGACCGCGGTGATGTTTCCGGTCTCGTAGCCGGTCCTGTTGTCCTTCACGAGCGTATAGGGCATAAAGACGTAAGATCTTATCTGGTTGCCCCACTCGATATTGGTCTTGTTGCCCTGGATCTCCTCTATCGTATCGAGCCGTTCGCGGATCTTGATCTCCATCAGCTTCGACTTCAGCATCTTCATCGCCGTCTCCTTGTTCTGGAGCTGCGAACGCTCTGTCTGGCAGGTCACGACGATCCCGGTCGCGTGGTGAACGAGTCGCACGGCAGATGAGACCTTGTTGACGTTCTGTCCGCCGGCTCCGCTCGAGTGGAAGGGAATGAAGTCGTAATCCTCCTCGCGGACGATGACGTCGTCGAGCTTGTCGAATTCCGGCATGACCTCGATCGAAGCGAACGAGGTGTGACGCCTTCCGGCGGCGTCGTAGGGTGATATCCGCACGAGTCTGTGCACGCCGTTCTCGCTCTTGAGATATCCGTAGGCGTTTATGCCCTCGACGAATATCGTTGCGCTCTTTATCCCGGCTTCGTCTCCGTCGAGCCAGTCGGTGAGTTTTACCTTGAATCCGACCTTCTCGCAATAGCGGGTTATCATGCGGTAGAGCATGAGCGCCCAGTCCTGAGCTTCGGTGCCGCCCGCTCCGGGGTGAAATGAGATTATGGCGTTGTTCCGGTCGTACTCGCCCGAAAGGAGGACCGAGACGCGCTCTTTTTCCTCCTCCGCGGTTATAGCGGCGAGTTCCGCCTCGACATCGGGGACCGACGCTTCGTCGTTTTCCTCTATGGCAAGCTCGGCCAGCGCGATGGCGTCGTCGAGCCTTGACGAGAGAGCTTCGTAACCCGCGACTGTATCCTTGTACTGTTTTATCTGCTGCAGTACCTTCGACGAGCCTTCGTTGTCAGACCAGAAGCCGGGCTCGAGCGTCTTGGACTCGAGTTTCGGGATCTCCTCCTTCAGCTCGTCGATGCGAAGGGCGCTCGCAAGCTCGTCGATCACAGGCCTCAAATTCTGCAGTTTGTATTTTGCTTCTTCAAGAGCAACTATCATTTACCGTTCCGTCCTTGTTCTTTACTGATCAGGTCGTCCGGATCTGGCATGATCCGCGTCCTTTATCACGTTCTACCGATCACGTGTCGCGTGCTGCCCGCCGGGAGGTACCCCGGAGCTGGCGGATCCCTGTCAGCTGAAAGTCGGGATAACGACGGAGTTTTCCCAGAGAGCGTAGGGAGCCACGGGGACTTCACCGGCGGTCAGACCGATGTGGAGCCGCTTGTCGAGGGTGAGTCCGGTCTTTCCTGTCTTGCCGATTATCTGTCCGGATGTGAGGGTGTCTCCGACGGCAACGCTGACTGAGCTGAGATGCGCATACCAGCTCTTGAGTCCGAGACCGTGATCGACGACCACGAAGGTGCCGAGGACGTCGCAGTTCCCTGTGTAGACCACCTTGCCCTTGTTCATGACGGGCACGTCGATTCCGGAATCGACTTCAAAGTCGATTCCCGTATGCTCGAACGACTTACCTGTTGCATTGGTGAGCTTTACATTTCTGCCGAAGCCGAGCACGAGTTTGGCGCCGGCGGCCGTCAGCAGGTTCTTGTTCTGGTAATCGAGGAAAGCTCCGCTGAAATATCTGCCGGACTCGACCGAGTATTCGGGCTGAGTGCAGATCTTCTTAACCAGTTCGTTGTATTCGGCGATGTCTTCAGCGCTGTAGCAGGAGTCGATAAGAGCTTTGGATACCGAGAGGTTGCTGTCCTTGTATCCGTATCTGAAGGCGTTGACCTTGAGCTTCAGCGTCTGCGTCGTTACTCCGTAACCGATCGTGATGGTGTATTCTCCGGTGCTGAGGCCGTAGCTCACCGGGATCAGCGCGTACGTGAAGGCGCCGTCGGAATAGAAGACCGGGTTGTAGTTGAGAGCGGGAGAGCAGTTGAAGGTGATCCCCGAGATGTCGGTGATATTGACGGCTCCTATCACGGCGAACTCGCCCTGATAGATCTCGCTCTGTCCGAGCACGAACTCGGCCGGAGCCGTTATGGCAGCGCCGAACACGTAGTTCGCTGAGCCGTAGTACTGGCATCCGTCGGTCTTCGGCCATTCGGCCTGCATGTTGAAAGTGAGATTGCTGTTTCGCTTGAGGTCGAGGCTGCCGAGGTTGTTGTATGCGCCGTCGTACAGAAGTTCGGAACCGTTGTAGACCTTGAGGGTGCAGACACCGGGGTCGGTCGAGAATTTGAAGTCGAGAGTATTGCCGACATCATACGAGAGCGTCTCGCTGTTGGAACCCGAATCTGTGAATGACTTGTACTCGTTGCCTACGCTGAGGTAATACCAGTTGAGCTGAGAGGGACTTATGACCTTGTCGCCCGATACCGTAAGCACGGGAGGCGCCGCGTCCTTGTAGAGGTATATCGCGCAGTTGCTTGAGAGAAACGCGTCGGCATCCTTGCCGGCGATCTTGAATGTCTTGCCGTCGGGGTCCTTGTAATAGCAGGCGGAGCTGTCGGTCGAGAAGTAGTACTGGTAGCTCTCGGTCTTCGTCTCTATTTCGGGATCGTCGTAGTCGGTGGTGTACGTGACGAGAAGAAAGTCGGTACCGCTGATGGAGGCGGGAAGAGAAGCCGCGGACGAGGAGCTCTTCCTCGTGGATTCAAAGATGCCGAACATCTCTTTCGATTCGTCGCCGCCGCCGGCGGTGTAGCTGTATTTCCTTCCGTCGGGATCGGTTATCTCCATGACCGTGGAAGAGGAATAACCCGGGGAATCCTTTTTGTTCACGTAATAGCTGGTTATGGCTATATAAGTGGGTATAAAGAGGACCACAAGCGCAAGAAACAGCAGAAGCAGATTCTTAAGATTGAGTTCTTTTTTCGTGTTCATATACATAATGCTTACCCTTCCTTTCACGGCGCGGGTGTCCGATGTTAACAATAATTATATATAATTATACTACAACACTTACTGCAGGTCAAGAGGAAAGAAGCGATTTTTCTCGCTGTCCTGCCCCTGACGGACGTCCGGCCGGCACGTATTGCGGAAAAATCGGCGAAACACGGCGAAATTTGACGTTTTTGCGAAAAAACTGTTGCAAAAAAAATGAGATTGTGGTATAATTTCTGCTGTTGCACGCAAAGTTGTGTTTATTATTTCCGTAGGAGGTGTCAGTCATGGCAAAATGTGCCATTTGCGGTAAAGGTGTCGTGTTCGGCAATAACGTTTCCCATTCCAACCGCAAAACAAACAGAGCATGGAAGCCGAACATCCGCAAAGTCAAAGTGGATGAAAACGGAACCGTAAAGACAGTCAGCATCTGTGCGCGTTGCCTGCGCACTATGAAAAAGCAGGGCTGACGCCGACCGGCAATCTGTTTATAATATCGGGCCGCCCTGTGCGGCCCGCTGTTTTTTAAGCCGATTAATTGAGATGGAACGCATTTCCGAATACATGGCGGTTACGGGGCCCGGTATACCGGATGCCGCTCTCGAGTTCCTCCGCAACTGTTTCGATACCGCCGTTATTCCCGCCGATCCCCGCCTTCCCGTCTCGGTCTCGGACCACGCCGATCTCTCGATCGCGTTTCCCGAAGGAGCGGCTGTAGTCAGGGAGGATCATTACCGCGGAGCCGCGAAAGAGGCAGTCGACGCAGTATGCCGCGCCACGGGAAGAAAACTGCTGTTCGAGCCCCGTCGCGCGGAGGACGTCTATCCCGGAGACACCGGCCTTTGCGCCAGATACTGCGGCAGAAGACTTATCTGCAGGACCGCTTCGACGTCCCGTGTGCTCCTTGACGAGGCCGCGGCATCGGGATACGAGATCATAGGGGTGAATCAGGGATACGCCGCCTGCTCCGTCATCGCTCTGTACGACGGCTCTGCCGTGACGTCCGACCGCGGGATATTCGCAGCTCTTTCGTCGCGCGGCGTATCCTGCCTTCTGATAAGACCCGGATACATATCTCTGCCGCCTCATGACAGAGCGTTCGACGGCGGACTCGGCGGATTCCCGGGAGGGGCGTCAGGCCTTTGCGGCAGAGATCTGTATACAGTCGGTGACTTTTCACTTCATCCCGACGGCCGCCGCTTCTTTGACTTTTGCAGTGAACACGGGACGCGTGTGCGTCCTCTCTGCGGAGGAGTCCCGACCGACACAGGCGGAATCTTTTTCTTGAAAAAAGCAACGGAGGCATGACGGGGATGACTGCGCTCCCGCGAAGCCTTTCTGTTTTATTAACAATGATCGCCTGTCCCGCGGAACAGGCGATCATTTGCATCATTTCAGTGTCTCTGCAATCTTCAGCACTTCGCTGGCAAGTCTCTTCAGGCTGCCCTCCTCGAAAGGAGAGGGCACACCGGCGGCGGCGAGCAGCTCGGGGAAGGACTTCTGTCCGCCGGTCCGCACGAGCGTCAGGTAGTCCCTCAGCGCGCCGTCGTAGTCCTCGCGGCTCTTGATGAGGAACCACAGCGCCACGGTCTGCGCAAGGCAGTAGTCGATATAGTAGAACGGCGACTCATAGATATGCATCTGGAACTGCCATCTCGTGCCTTCCTCGAGATAGGGGATGCCTGACCAGTCGAGATAGGGCCTGTATTTCGCCTCGAGGTCCCGGTAGATGCTCTTGCGCTCCGCGGGAGTCGCCTCGGGACGGGCGTACATCTCATGCTGGAACTCGTCGACGATCGTCCCGTAGGGGATGAACGAGAGTGCGGACAGCAGATGCTTCTTCCGGTAGGCGTCGGAGAGCGGACCGAAGAACTTTTCTGTGTACTTCCAGCACAGGAACTCCATCGACATCGAATGGCACTCGGCGGTCTCCATCCCGCCTACGTCGAGGTCTGGATCGCCCTCGAGGTAGACAAAATTCTGCGCCAGCGCATGTCCGAATTCGTGTGTTATGACGTCGACATCCCCGCTCGAACCGTTGAAATTGGCGAGTATGAACGGCTGTTTGTATTTGGCGAACCCGGTGCAGTATCCGCCGCCCCATTTGCCCTCCCGCGGCTCGACGTCGAATGCCTCGGCCTCTCTCATCTTCCTCATGAAAGCGCCGATTCCGGGATCCATGTCGTCGTACATCTCAGACGCCGCCGTGAAGATGCCGTCTTTGTCGGGGATAGGCCGGGGGGCAGGTCCGGCTGAGTATATCTCGTTGTCGTAGAATTTGATCCTGCCGATGCCGAGCTCGTCCGCGAGCTCCTTCTTGAGCCTGCTCACGACCGGCACGATGTCCTCGAGAACGTTCTTCCTGAACGACGCCACCATCCCGGCGTCGTAGTCGAGCCTGCCCATGCGGCAGTATCCGAGTTCGGTGAATGTGGGATAACCCATCTTGCGCGCGATGTCCGTCCTTACCGATACGAGCCGGTCATAGAGACCGTCGAGCTCGGACGAATGCTGAGAGAGGCCTTTACCGATCTCCTCGGCGCATCTGCGGCGTACGTCCCTGTCGCTGTTCTCAAGCTCTCCGCGGAGCGCGGAAAGAGGGATCTTTTTGCCATCCCAGTCAAAGAGGATCCCCGACATGAGTTTCGCGTATTCGGTCACCGTGGCGTTCTCAGTCTGGCATTCTTCGATGGTGTCGGGCGAGAAGGCCTTCAGCGAGAGCTCCGCCTGACGGAGGATCCGCGGATTGATCTTCTTCTCAAGTTCGGCTCTGAACGGCGTCTCAAGGAGCATTCTGTTGAATCTCACCGCGATATCGGAGAAGAGAGGGGAGACTTCGTCGTAATACTCGACCTCCTTCATGTAGAATCCGTCGCGCATGTCAAGGTTGAAGCGGTTTCCGGCGAGAGACGCCGCCGTTGAGTACTCGGTAAAAAGTTCCTCCATGATCTTCCGGGCGGCAAGCACGTCCTCTGCGGACTTCGCGTTTTTCATGAGTGTCTCCGCCACTGCAAAGGCCTCGCGTCCTTCCTCGACGGTGTATCTTCTGTATGGAAGTTCACTGCATTTCATTATGATTACTTTTATATCCTTTCTGTATGTATACTGCCGTTCAGTGTTCTGCCGGTCATTCGCCGAAAACTCCGGTTGAGATGTAGCGCTCTCCCGAATCCGGGAGGACGGCCACGACCGTCCTGCCCCTGTTCTCCTCGAGAGACGCAAGGCGTCTTGCCTCGTGGGCAGCGCATCCCGACGATATACCTGTCAGCAGTCCGGTTATCTTTGCTATATGAGCGGTCTCGGCGTATGCCTCGGCGTCGGTCACCCACGCGATCCTGTCGACGGCGGTACTGTCGAAATTGCCGGGTATGAAATTCGCACCGATGCCCTGTATCGCGTGCTTCCCGGCGTATCCCTTCCCGATGCGAGGCGACGACGCCGGCTCACACGCGACAGACACGACCGACGGCTTCATTTTCTTCAGAAACGACGCCGCTCCGCAAAGCGTGCCGCCGCTGCCCACTCCGGCTACGATGATATCGACGTTTCCGTGCGTATCGTTCCAGATCTCGGGGCCTGTCGTTAGGAAGTGTGCCTCGCTGTTGGATGGGTTGTCGAACTGCGAGGGCATATATGCCCCGGGGATCGACGACACCAGTTCCTTTGCCTTCTCTACGGCTCCGCTCATCCCGCCGGACGCCGGAGTCAGCACGAGTTCCGCTCCGTATGCGCGGAGGAGCGATTTGCGCTCGTCGCTCATGTTCTCTGGCATCACGATGACCGTGCGGTATCCGCGCGGGACGCATACCGAAGCAAGGGCGATACCGGTGTTGCCGCTCGTAGGTTCGACGACAGTCCCACCGACGGCGAGCAGGCCCTGCTCCTCGGCTTTTTTCACCATCCATAGAGCCGCTCTGTATTTTGAGCTTCCCGTCGGGTTGAAGAGTTCGAGCTTGTACAGAAGTATGCCCGGCAGTTCGGGATGGACACGGAGCAGAGGAGTGTTTCCGCACAGCTCGCGGGCGTCTTCGAATATCCTGCCTCTTCCGGAAGTCACGGAGGCCGCCGCTGAGTCTGTACTGCCGTCAAAACCGGATAACGGTGCGGAGGCTTCCGGGCTCTCATTCTTTTCATCAGTCATGTCTTCAACTTCCTTTCTGTCAGGGAACGGCGACGCAAAGCCCGTGAGCCCGCACTCTTCGGGAGAAAGAGTCTCACCGCACTCACCGGAGCTCCCCCGCGAGAAGATTACGAATCCGTTCTCATTCCCTTTAGAGATCCCGAACAGGGGACAGGCAGGTCCGGGCAGGGTGCCGCCATCCGGGGCGGGACCACCTGCGGCGGCATTCCCGCCTTCCCGGTATATCGAATCGATCACCGCACAGAATTCCGCGCTCCCGCGGAAGTCCGGCCTTACCGCGGCGAACGCCGCGACGGCATTCCTGCCGCACAGCGCTTCCGCGATCTTCTGTCTGTTATCCCGGGTCCCTGCAATAAAGCCGGCGGAAATATCAGACTCAGCGTCCGAATAAACGCGAAGCCCTGCGCAAGTCCCGGCGTCTCCGTCGCGATCTGTCAGTGTCACGTTCCTTCTGAACCGGAGGGCGTCTAGTTTCTTTCGCGGGAATACGAAAGATTCGTTCTTCAGCATGAACAGATAATCGTCACGGCAGCCCGCGGCACTCATGACCTGCGCTGACACGGCGAAGGGGCAGACCGATTCAAGAGTCCGTCGCAGGTCACCGGAGTCGCTCTCATGCGCGATAACGAGTGCGGCGGGGGCCATGCATCCGGCAACGGCCTCGGGGAGATCCTTCTCACCACGGAAAATTTCGGAGAATGCCGCGCAGTCGATCACGGCTCCGGACATCAGCGGGAACACGTCCCTCGCGAATCCGCGCTCTCCGAGCCGTATGCAGCTGCTTCCCGGATGTGAAGACAGAAAGGCGCCGACGGCGGACGGAGCGTCCGATAGGAATCTTCTGATATCCGCTCCTGGTGCGGGATAAACGAGAAATCCTGCCGTATCGCGATGTCCAGCCGCAGGAAGCCTGCTTCCTCCCGGATATACTGATCCGGGGAAGACATCGGCAGGGTCAGAGACCGACAGGGTGACTGCTCCGCCGCCTGTTACGGCGGTAAAGAGGAAGGTGCGGCATCCTGGCGGAACCGGAGGCGGAAATACCGGTGCCGAGTTGCGGAAGACCGACATACGGACGTTCCTGCATCCGCCGTCGGGTCCGGCCTCCGGTCCGCCGCCTGTGTTTCCGGTCGCGGCGAAAAGGCAGAGAGAGTGTAGGTCCGGCGGTGCTTCGCTGCCTGCTTTTTTCGCGTATCTTCCGGTTATGCGGCCGAAGAGTGAGGTCAGAGCCGGGTCAGAAGACTCAGCCGAGCACACCGCATCCGAGTCCGGGAGCGTGCAGTAATGATGGATCAGCGCTGCGTCGAAGCGCAGTGATGAGACGTTCGGGTCGGTCCTGTCCTCAAGATACAGCCTGCGTAGCCAGTCCATCCCTCCCGGGGACAGTCCGAGGTCAAGATCGTCGGATACCTGCTTGAGAGACTGAAGGTCGAAATATCTGAAATTCGATACCGTTCCGTATTGTACTTTTCGGTCGTCCATAATGATCAAACCTTTACTTATTGAATCTGACGTGCAATGGTCTGCTCTTCGTCGGGAACCGCGGAACAGATCCTGCCACTGCCCTCTGCTCCCGTCAGGCGGACGCCGATGAAGTCACCTCTTTTTATTCCGCTCCCGGGGTCGGGAAGACGTACCGAGATGAAATTGCCGGTGTGCCCGGTGAGCATCCCGTCCTCGGCTGACTCGACGAGCAGCACCTCCCCCGGTCTGCGGGACACGTAATCCGCAAGGAGCCGGCGAGATGTCCTTCCGGCTTCGAACGCAAGTATCGATGCCCTCTCCCGCTTGACTTCTTCGCTCAGTCTGCCTTCCATCCGTGCCGCGGGCGTTCCCTCACGCTCGGAGTACGGGAATATATGAGTCATCAGAAAGCGGTTGTCGCAAATGAGCCTCACCGTATCCGCGAAGTCCTCCTCGGTCTCTCCGGGAAATCCCGCGATGATGTCGGTGGTGAACATCATATCGGGAAAGACGCTCCTCAGCCTTTCTATGGCGCCGTATACGTCGTCCCTGCCGTATCCTCGCCTCATGCGCCGAAGGACAGCGTCTGAGCCGCTCTGGACCGAAATATGGAAATGATGCGCAAGCGACTTTATCCCGGTTATCCCGCGAATGAATCCGGGAGTGAAGAGAAGCGGAGAGAGCGACGAGAGACGGAAGCGGCAGCTGCCCTCCGGACATACCGAATCCAGCGCGGAAAGCAGGGAGACAAGGTCATCCCCGGTGTCTTTTCCGTACGACGCGGTCTCGATCCCCGTTAGTACGATCTCGCGGCAGCCGGCTTCGATATGCGCGCGGACTTCACTCACGATATCCTCGCGCGGTTTCGACCTTATACTTCCCCTGGCGTCGGGTATGGCGCAGTAGGCGCAGCGGTTCTCGCAGCCGTCTTCGATCTTGATATATCTGCGAGTCCGTGGGAACGCCGAAGTCGCGATGCGCTCGAATGGAGCCGACGACAGATCGCGCGACAGAACGACGGGCAGACCGTCTCCCGGACGGCCCGCCATCACAGCCGCGACGGCGTCGCGAACCTTTGCCTCGTTGCCGATGACATAGTCGACTCCGGGGATCGCAGAGAGCGCCTCCGGTTCGCGCTGAGCGACACATCCCGCAGCGATGACGAGGGCTTCGGGATTTTTGCGGCGCAGCTTTCTTATCGCCTGCCTCGACTTTCTGTCAGCCTCGGCTGTCACCGAACATGTGTTTATGACATAGCAGTCGCATACATCATCGGGGGTCAGGACCTCGATCCCGAGCCGCCGCAGTTCCTCCGCCAGCGCTTCGCTCTCGTACTGGTTCACTTTGCATCCGAGTGTGAGGATCGCCGCCGTGCGGACGCCCTTGTGTTTATGAAAATCGTTTACTGTGCGGTTATTTAACGGCATTGATTTCACTGTAGTGCGTCGAATTCGGCCTGGATTCTCCCCCATTCCTTATTCGCGCCGCTGTTGTATCCCTTGAGGATCGAAGGCATGAATACGCGGTTCTTTACGACCGTGCTCGGTATCGTTCCCAAGCCGGTCAGATTGAAGAAGTTTTCCGCCGGGTAGATTTTGTTCCTGATTATAAGTTCCACCATCTCGCCCGACTCTGCGTCTCTGACGTTTCTCGTCTTTGTGACTATCTCGAGCATTGCCGGGCTGAGGCTGTCATACGATGCGGTCGCAAGGCATTCGAGTATGACTCCGGTCCTGTGGGGATTTTCGGTATTGCCGGTGACGAGGAAGAAGGGGATCGTAAATCCGCCGTAGCTGAAGTATCTTTCCTGATCTTCGTTGAGTTTCGGTGTGGGGATGATACCGTAGTTATCGGTCATATCCTTGAAGAACCAGCCGATCTTGTTCAGACAGATGTCGCAAAAGAGCGAACGCCCGGAGGGGAAGACGGAATAGAGTTTCTGATGAGCCTCATTTCCTCCGGTGAAGTCGACATAAGCGCCGGGAGCGGTCCAGAGCTCAAGTGACTTCCCGAAAATGTCACCCGCGGTCTCGGCGTCGTATTCGAGTACGTATCTGCCCCCGGCGTCGCGATTGAGGAAGGTGAATCCGGACGTATAGAAACTGCTGTATGTCGATTCGGCATACCAGCCTGTTATTGAGAACAGATCGTCATCGAGCTTCATCTTGCCGTCGGAATTAAGATCGGTGCCGTAGTCCGCCGTTATCGAGAGCAGCTTGTCGTAGGTCCAGCTGCCGTCGCGCACTTCGGAATAGGGTTCTGTGAGATTCAGATCATCAAAGAGCTTCTTGTTGAAGGTAAGCGACGAAACGAAGAGCATGCAGTCGACGCTCGCGTCGGAGAAGGCGGTATATACAGAGCCGTTTATCTCCATAGCCTGGGTGAAGCCCCTGTCCCACCATTTCTCGTCGAGACGGACCTCGTCCATTTTCCGGAAGTCGTAAAGCATCCCGCCGTATGAGAGGTTCATCGCGTCCCGGTGGCCTCCGAACAGGTCGAAGTCCTGATCTCCTGCAGTGTACTGTGTGCGGACTCTGGCGAAGACGTCTGCTCGGGCCGCCCAGTTTATCTCTATATTGATATCGAGATCGTTTTCGACTCGGCGGTTGCGTTCGAACACCTCGTCGTTGAGGATGTCGCCCGTTAACTCGGTCGCGAGGAAGTCGGTATAGCAACTGTCGAAATCGGGATAATAGATTTTGAAGGTGTGTCCGCCGAATTTCTCCTTAGGCACGAGCTCGTACGGTGTCGCCCCGTCAGTTTCATCGGGTCCAGTCATTAAGGTCCCGGCTGCCGACGGGGTCGTCTCCGACGGATAGTTGCCGCCTCGTGCGCACGAGACGGTGGAGAAGAGCAGCATGAGCACAATGATTAAAGCCGCAGTCTTTTTCATTTTCTGATTATCCTCCGTTTATTAATCTGTCCGTTTTTCCGCCTCCGCGGTGCGGGGCTTTCTGCCGAATAAATAATAATTCATATATATTATAGTCAATTTTTCACATGATGTCAACATCAATCGCCGGGCTGCGGGACGGAGCACGGCAGAGCCGGCAAAGACCTGCGGGTTCTCCTTGCCGGGCTCTCTCTTACAGCGGGCAACTCGGTCCGCAGTCCGTTGAGCTGAGTGACTGCCGCTGAAAGAAATCGCCGCCAGTCAGGTCAATTCGGGAAAATTATATCTTTCCACTTGAAATATCGTATTGAAAAGAGTATAATAAAAAAGGACGAAGGCAAGATGCGTCGCCCGGTGTCGGAACAATGGCTTGTAATCATATTTATGAGAAATAAAGGAGCACTGCAAATGAGTACCCTGCATTTAGTCGATCACCCTCTTATCCAGCACAAGCTGTCGATCATGCGCAACCGAAAGACCGGATCGAAGGATTTCCGCGAACTGCTCAGCGAGATCGCCATGCTCATGGGATATGAGCTGACCCGCGACCTTCCTCTCGAGGATATTCAGATCGAGACTCCGATCTGCAAGATGACCGCAAAGACGATATCGGGCAAGAAACTTGCCATAGTTCCGATACTCAGAGCCGGGCTCGGAATGGTCGACGGACTCCAGAAACTCGTTCCGGTCGCCAAAGTCGGCCATATCGGACTCTACCGCGACCCCGAAACTCACATGCCCGTCGAGTATTACTGCAAGCTCCCGCACGATATCGAGGACCGGATCGTCATACTCGTCGACCCGATGCTCGCGACCGGCGGATCCGCCTGCGACGCCCTCGCGATGCTCAAGTCCCACGGTTGCCAGAACATCCGGTTCATGGCGCTCGTCGGCTGCCCGGAAGGCGCTGACAGAGTCATGAAGGAGCATCCCGACGTCGACATCTATATCGCCGCCATGGACGAGAGACTCAACGAGAACGCGTATATCGTTCCCGGTCTCGGCGACGCCGGCGACAGGATCTTCGGCACAAAGTAAACTACCGAGTTTTATCGATCCGGCACCCGGGAAAGGAATCCTCCGTATCCCGCCGGCGCACAGGGCTGCCCTTCGCGCAGCCCTTTTCATTAAAGGGAGAAGACATGAGAACGATAAAGATCGGACCAAACGACGCCGGACAGCGGCTCGACAAGTTCATAGGCAAGGCGCTCCCGTCGATCCCGCAGTCACTGATGTATAAATTCATCAGGACGAAAAAGATCAAGGTGAACCGGAAAAGAGCCGAACCGCAGACCGTACTTAACGAGGGAGACGAACTGTCGCTCTTCATCGGCGAGGACCTTTTCCCGCCGCCGGACGGGAAGCATGACGTCTCAGGGTTCATCGAGAATATCGTGCCGAAGCTCGACGTGCTGTATGAGGACGGAAACATTCTTCTCCTGAACAAGCGTCCGGGGATCCTGGTGCACGAGGATAAGGAAGGGAACACGAACACGCTGTCGTCGCACCTCAAGGCGTATCTCTACCGGAAGGGCGAATACGATCCGGCTTCCGAGAATTCGTTCGCGCCAGCCCTGTGCAACCGTATCGACCGGAACACGGGCGGGATCGTCGTTGCTGCAAAGAACGCGGCCGCCCTGCGCGAGATGAACCGGCTGATAAAAGAGGGAAGACTGTCGAAATACTACATCTGCGCGGTGCACGGTATCCCGCGTCCGGAGGAAGGTCTTCTCCGATCATATCTGCGCAAGGACAGCGATAGGAACACCGTGGATATCTCCGACCGTCCGCGCGACGGCTATCTCGAGATAAGGACAGGCTACCGCACGCTGGCGAAGAGGGACGGGAACTCGCTGCTCGAGATCCGTCTGTACACCGGACGCACGCATCAGATAAGGGCACAGATGGCGCATATAGGGCATCCGCTGCTCGGCGACGGAAAATACGGCGTCATAAACTGCGACAAAAAGAAGGGATACAGATATCAGGCGCTCTGGTCGTACAGGGTGGTTTTCGACTTCGGCAGCGACGGTGGAGTGCTGGGATATCTGTCTGGCAGGGAGTATTCCGTCGACCCCGCCGGCATATGGTTCTGCGCCGATTTCGGATATCCCGGCGGCGGTGATGACAGACATGAAAGATAAGATCAACGCGTTCATAGCACCCGGAAACAGGGCCGGACTGTTTCTCGCTCTTGTCGTGTCGGGACTGCTCACCGGGACTTTCGAGACCTTTCCCTCGTTCCCGGGAATGATACTTCAATGGGTCGCTCTTGTTCCCGCCTGCCTCGCGATTTACGCCATTGCCGACCGTGCACAGGCAGGAGAGGGGAGCGGCGGCTATAATCACCGGAAACGCCGCCCGCTGCGCCGGTTCTTCTCGCTGTACGGATACGGTTTCATATTCTTCATGAGCGAATACATCGTTATATATCACTGGTTCCTCAGCATGTATCCGCTCGAGGTGACCGGGATGAGCCGCGGGTACGCACTGGCTGTCGTTCTGCTGGGATGGATCGGGCTGTCGGTCCTCGGGTCACTCGGCGGTGCGCTGATATTCGCCGCCGCGGTGATGTCGGTATCGTTCTGCCGTCTGAGGCTGTCGCTTCTCCGTCCGTTCGCCGCAGCTTCCGCCATTCCGCTTTTCGAGTGGTTCGAAACACAGTTCTGGACCGGGGTCCCGTGGAACAGGCTCGGGCTGTCTCAGCTTGCCGGCAACTTCACCGCGACCCTCATGACGTCGTCGTTCTTCGGACCCTATTTCACTTCATTTCTGATAGTTCTTGTGTCCGCGCTCATTGCCTACGCTATCCGCTGCGGACGCGCTGGGATCTGCGTTCCGCTGGCATCAGGGCTTTTCGCGGCAAATCTTGCCGCAGGACTTCTGCTGATCGCCTTTTCTCCCTCGGCCGGAAGCGTTACCGCCGCCGCGCTCCAGGGGAACTATTCTTCGACGGAAAAATGGAACGATGCTGCAAGGCTCGGAGCGGTAGACAAATATGCCGACATGACTTTTTCCGCTGCCGAGGCGGGTGCCGGGATCATAGTCTGGCCCGAGACTGCGGTAACATATAACGTTACCGACGGCAGCGGGACCGACATATATCTCTCGTCTGTCGCCAAAAACTCCGGCTCCGTTATCGCCGCGGGCTGCTTTGAACCCGGAGAATACGGTTCGAGGAACGTGCTCCGCATCTATCTCCCCGACGGCACGCACAGCACGTCATATGTAAAGAGACACCTGGTCCCGTTCGGAGAATACATACCTCACAGATCCTTTTTCGAGAAGGCCGTCCCTCCGCTGACCGAGATCGCGATGCTCGAAAGAGACCTTGAGCCGGGGAGCGGGACATATGTCTTCGACTCGGGGGAGTTTACCGCAGGATGTCTTATATGCTTCGACTCGATCTACGAGGATCTCGCTAGAGAGAGCGTGGCAGACGGTGCGCAGATACTGCTGCTCTCGACGAACGACTCGTGGTTCGCCGAGTCCAGGGCTCTCCATATGCACGAGGCTCAGGCGAGGCTGCGGGCGATCGAAAACGGTGTGCCCGTCGTGCGTTCTGCCAACACCGGGATCAGTTCGGTCACCGACCGCTTCGGCAGGATTATCGAAGAATCTGAGCCGTCGGTTGAAGCCACCGTCAAGGCCGAGGTCGAGCTTCCCGCGCACAGGACGCTGTTTTCGTATCTCGGCAACTCCGTGCTTGTCGCGATGCTCGCCGTTTGCGTATTTCCTCCGGTGTATTCACTCGCCGCATACCTGAAGACACGGCTGCCAAAGAAGAAGTGATGTCTCCGGAACGGACAACATAAACAGGCAGGACGCCGAAGCGTCCTGCCTGATCCGATTAGTGTGTTGTTCGCGTCTCAGTCGCCGACATAGGGGAGAAGAGCGCAGATGCGGGCGCGTTTGATCGCCGTCTGGAGCTCTCTCTGATGCTTTGCGCAGTTTCCGGAAACACGTCTCGGAAGGATCTTGCCGTGCTCGCTGATGTACTTGCGGAGCTTTCCGGCTTCCTTATAATCGATGTACGTGATCTTGTCCTCGCAGAAAACACATACTTTTCTTCTGCGGCGGTTGGGGTTCGCGGGGCGGGCCGGTCTTGCCGGGCGCTCGGTTTCGGGCTGTCTATCCATTGATGTTACTCCTTAATCAGATTTTCCTCTCTGGATTCAGAAAGGCAGATCGTCGTCGTTCTTGACGACATCGAAACTCTCGGACGCTCCGGGAGTGGCGAAGGGCTCGGACGGGACAAAGCTTCCGTCGCGGCCTGATGCTTCGGCCTTGGAATCGACGAACATGGCGTCGTCGACGACAACTTCGGTCGAATATCTGTTCTGGCCCTGCTGGTCGGTCCATTTCCTTACCTGGATGGAACCGGTGACGCAGATGGCGGAACCCTTCTTGAAGAAGCGGGTTATGAACTCGGCGGTCTGTCTCCAGGCGACGCAGTTTATGAAGTCGGTGACCTGCTGTCCGGTTCCTTCGTTGTTGGACCTCGTACGTCTGTTGACAGCGATGGTGAAGGAGATGACTGAGATCTGCGACTGCGTGGTCTTGAGTTCGGGATCGCTAGTGAGTCTTCCGCAAAGGATCACTTTGTTGAGATTGAGATTAGACATTATTTACCTCTGATTTGCTGAGCCGGGATCACTCGGCTTCTGTCGGAGCGGCTTCTTCTGTCTTTTCGGCTGTTTCGGCTTCGGCGGCCGGCTCGTCAGTCTCATTCTGCTGCGCTTCGGCAGCGGCGGCTTCGGCCTCGGCTGCCGCGGCTGCGGCGGCCTTGCGGTCCTCGGCGCGTCTGGCGGCCTTCTCGGCGACTTCTTCGTCGAGTCTGACGGTCATGCAGCGCATAACTTTTTCGTCGATGTTGAGAAGCCTCTCAAGTTCTGCAGGAAATTCGGGTTCCGACCTGAAGGTGACTACTGTGTAGTAGCCTTCCTGACGGTCGTTGATGGGGTATTCGAGATGTCTCTTGCCCCACTCTGATTTGTCGATGATCTCGCCGTTCGCTTCGACGAGGCTGACGAACTTGTTCACCGTATCTGCCGCGGTTTCAACGCCTTCGGCTATGTCGGTGATGAAGAGCAGTTCGTAAGCAGGTTTTTTGATGTTGTTATCCATATTTTACCTCCTTATGGACATAAGACCGCGCTTGCGACACGCGGTAAGGAGTCGGGACAGTGTTTTTTCCCGCACCGGTCCAATATTATACATCATTATTCCCGGTTTGTCAACACCTAAACGGAAAAATATTACGCGAATATGAATAAAAAGTTAATTTAACGGACTTTTTTCTCTGAACAGCATGCCCCCGGAGGATTTTTCGGCCTCCGGTCAAAAAAAAACGGGGATGCGGAAGAGAAAAAGTGGTATAATAAATATAGCAAAACATATCATGAAAGGAATGCCTGTCATGCTGAAGAACAAAAAACCGGGAGCGAGACTCGGACTGCTGTCGCTGTTGCTGGCGCTGATCATGGCCGTCATGTCATCGGCGGCGCTATTTGCGTCGTGCGACGGCACGGTCTCTCCGCCGGACACGACCGACACCGGAGTCCCGAAGACCGTCTTCGACCTTAACGAATACACGCTTATCCGTCCCGAGTATCTGTCGTCGACGCTCCTCAAAAAAATAGTAGCATTCAGGACCGCACTGTCGGAGGCCACGAACAGCCAGGTCGCCATCAGCGAGGACTGGGTCAAGGGAGGGATCACTGACGAAGTCATCGCCGCGAAGGAGATCCTCGTAGGACGCACCAACCGCCCTCAGTCAGCCGAGGCGATCGAGTCGCTGCCCGATCCGACATGCTACGTGATCAAGGTCAGCGGGAACAAGATCGTGATCAACTCCGCCTCCGACAGCGCAATAGAACGCGCCATCGATCACTTCATGAGCCTTGTCAGCGGCGGACAGCTCGCTCTCGAAGAGAATTTCCTCTACACCAGCGAGGCTGTACCCAGTCTTCAGATCGCACTGAACGGCAAATCGGACTATAAAGTCGTATACAAAGACGGACTCGATTCCTCCACTTCATCCACCAACGAAAAGGACAGGACAGACGTCGATGTCCTCTACTGCAAGGAGATAAAGAGCAAGATCGAGAAGCTCACCGGAGCGCAGATCGGCATCACGACCGACTGGGTGAAGAAGGGGACAGATACTTCGGCGCTTCACGAGATACTCATCGGCGACACCGACCGTCCCGAGACGGCCGAATTCATGAACTCGCTGACTCCCGACGAATACGGTTTTGCCGTAATCGGCAATAAGGTCGTCATCAACGGTCACAACCTCACGACGCTCGAGCTCGCATACAATTCGTTCATGTCGTATATCGACTCCGCCGCCTCCTCGGGAGCCGACGGCACACGCGGGCTCGCCATACTTGAGGGCACCAGGATCACCGATTCAGTCGGCGGCTGGTATACCGACTTCCCCGAATTCGAAGGCGGTGAATACGGCGGCTGCATGGACGCCCACGACAGCTGCCTCCAGTTCCTTTACACCGGCGTCTCGCTCGAAGACTACAGAAAATACTGCACGAAACTCGAGAGCTCGGGATTCACAGAATACATGTCCAACGACATAGTCGGAAACCTCAGCTCCGCGTATCTCGGAAAAGACGGGATGATATACGTGTACTTCGTCCCGGCCGACAACGCTGTGAGGATTATCACGAGCCCGAGCAGCGAGAACACATATCCCGCGTATCCCACCGCCTCATCGCAGCCCGCATACCAGAGGGTGACGCCGTCGAAGATCACCGCGATGAACCTCAACTATGCGGAAGGCAACTTCGGAATGTGCTACATCGTCACTCTGGCCGACGGCTCGTTTATCGTGTTCGACGGAGGAGGATACAATTCATCCTACGGAGACGACGGCAGGCTCTACAGACTGCTGAAAGAGCTCAACACCAGACCCGACGGGAAGATCGTCATAGCCGGATGGTTCCTGACGCACGAGCACTGGGATCATTTCACAAACTTCTTCAATATGATCAAGAACCACGGCTCAGAGATAAAGATCGAGGCATGCTATATGAACATGCCCTCAAAAGTCTTCGTATACAATTCCAACAACCCGAACTACTACGTCGACAACAACTTCCAGGCGCTGTCGTCATACGTGGGCGGAACGGTCAAGGTGAAGCTCCACACCGGAATGAAGTTCTACATAAGGAACGCGGAGATCGAGATTCTCTTCACCCAGGAGGATGTATTCCCGACCGCTGCAACTATTTCAACGAAACGACGACCGTGCTCCGCATGAATATCGACGGAAACAGCATCATGTGGACCGGAGACGCCAAAAACTGGGCTTCAAAAGGCATTACAAGGCGCTACGGCGACTATGTGAAGAGTGACATATGCCAGGTGGCGCATCACGGCTACGACGGCCTCAATCAGGCTTTCTACAACACCGTCTCCCCCAAGGTCCTGCTCTGGCCGACATCGAAAGCCAATGTGGCGAATCAGATCAAGGGTACGACATACGCCGTCGACAAACTCATTTACAACATGGTCGGCGCGGACAACGTCATCATTTCGGAGCCCACACAGACTATCACTCTTCCGCTTTCTCTTCCGTTCGTGAAGGGCGTCAACCGATTCGAGAACGTGAACTGACGGTACACAAATAATTTGTTGAACGCAGATATCCCCCGCGGTCTCCCGCGGGGGATATCTGCGTTCCGTCCTGATGACGTAAGCCCTCTGCTGTCAGTCTTCATCCTTCGATCCGGACCGAGTACAGCCACTGTGTCGGGCGACGGATGATCTGCCCCCGTCATGAGGCTTTATATACTGATAAAGTATGCACGGGATCATTCCGTTGTATAGCTTGCGCTTCTTGTCGGCTCTGCGTCCGAACAGCGCCTCGAAAGTCTCGCACGAAGTAAGGACGTAAATCTGCCAGCGGTCAAATGCGCGGAAGTTCCTTCCTATGTCGCGGTAAAGCTTCTCGGCGTCCGCCGCCGACATCATGCGCTCGCCGTAGGGCGGGTTGCATATGAGTGTACCTCTGAGCGACGGGTCATCCGGCTTCCTTATCTTTCTCGCGTCAGCGGTCTCGAAGCGGATCATGCTCCCGACGCCGGCCCTGCCGGCGTTAATGCGCGCCGTTCTGATGCACGACGGGTCGATGTCGCTCCCCATGGCACGGAAGGGGCAGGAAGCGGCCGCAGACATCTTCTCGAGAGCGGCCGATCTCGCATCCCTCCAGGCACCTGCGTCAAGGAAGGGCGCGCCCTCGGCGGCAAACGACCTGCGCAACCCCGGGGCGATCCCCGCGGCGAGCATCGCCGCCTCGATCGGGATCGTGCCCGATCCGCAGAACGGATCCCACAGAAAGATGTCCGGATGTTCGGCTGTCCTGGCGTTCATGACTATCGCCGCAGCAAGTGTCTCACGGAGCGGTGCGGCACCGGCCTCCGGCCGGTATCCGCGCTTGTGAAGAGCGGTCCCCGAGGTATCGAGCATCAGGAACGCCTGATCTTTCAATATGAAAAATTCCACCGACAGTCCGGGCGTGCTCTCGGGAAGCTTCTCAAGTCCGTATTTTTTGCCGAGCCGCACCGCTATCGCCTTTTTAACGATCTTCTGGCAGTCCGGGACCGATGCAAGACCGCTCTTTACCGAATGTCCCGAGACCGGGAACGACGAGTCGCGCGGTATGAAGTTCTCCCATGCGATCGCCCTCGTCCCTTCGAACAGCGCGTCGAAGCTGTCGGCGCGGAAGGGAGGGCCGGCAACGATGAACACCCGCTCCGCGGTGCGCAGGTTTATGTTCGCTCCGGCGACGGCGTCGTCGCCGCCACGAAAGAAGACTCTGCCGTCGAGCGTGAAGAGGCGCTCGTACCCCAGGGCGTCGATCTCGGCGCCGAGAAATCTCTCGAGCCCGAACAGGCATGTCGCTGCGAGGACATATCCGCCCTCGAACATCCCGGGCGTGAATTCGAAGGGGAAAGAAGATGCAGAAGATCCGCTGTCGGTTTTCAATTTGCTCCTCCGGTGTTATTTTTGTTGATTTTTGACGTAAAATATAGTATAATTGTTTTAATTTAAGTTTAATCTGTGCCGCTCCCGCCGGAAGGACGGAAGGGAGGCGGGTGCCGGAAATCCGCGCTCGTGCCCGATGTTAACGATATTATATCACATTTCGGCTTCTTCCGCAATGCCCGGACGGCGGCGCACGAATCTCCCGCTTCGCGGGTGAAAGGACCTGACTGCGTCAATGATCACGACGATCTCCCCGAAAAAACCGTCCCGTCCGTCGGGAAGGAAAGATTTGGCCCTGATACGAAGGACGGCCGCGCTGCTGCTGCTCTTATCAGTTGTACTCTCATCCGTCTCATGTGTCGGGAGCCGCCCCGGCTCAGATCCCGTCACATCGGTTGAGAACACCGAAGCCGCGGTTCCGGTGCTCGATTTTCTGGCAGAAGGTTCCGGATTCGCGCTCATCCGCCCCGAAGCAGCATCCGAAAAGCTGCTCGGTGAATTCATAAAGCTGAACAGGCTCATACGCGATGAATTCGGAGCAAAGCTCGACGTCAGGACCGACTGGACCGGCGGCGGTGTCAAAGAATCCGAATACGAGATACTCTTCGGAATGACTAGCAGGAAAGAGACCTCCGACGTCCTGTCGAGACTGAAGAGCAGTGAGTACACCGTAGCCGTCGAGGGAACGAAGATCGTCATCGCCGGAAACAACGACGACGGGACCGTCGCGGCTGCTGAGTATTTCATTGAAAACATACTTCCCCTGAAGTCAGGGATCCCCGCCGATTTCTCGTACGTCGGTTCACTGAATCTCGATATCGAGTCTGTCCTGATAAACGGGACAGACCTGCGCGGATACGCAATTAAGTACGAAGCCGGAACGCAGTACAGGAACGCGGCCAAGGTCCTGTCCGACTGGCTCTCCGAAGAGACCGCGAACACCCTTGCGACCCTCTCCCCGACAGACGCCGCGGCGGAGCATATGATCGTACTCACAGGGAAGGGAAGTTCCGGTAAGAGCCTGGGATACGACGATTTCGGGATCTACTACCGGGACGGTTCGCTCTATATCGCGGGAGGCAGCATCCGTTCGCTCGAGGCTGCGGTATGGTCGTTTATCGAAAGATATCTCGATAACAGAACGGGGGTCATCGAACTGAAGTTCGGAGACGGTGAGGTTATCCTGTCCGAAAGAGCGCCCTCCCGTGACGAATACATCGCCGATCCGTCTCTTCTGCCCATGCACTGGGCAGGCAGATGGTCTCCCGAAGACAGGATGACAGACTACAGCGAGAAGGTCGCCTGTCTCATGTGCGAGAACAAAGACCATATATTCACTGTATCGCACAGAGGAGATTTTCTCTTTTATCCAGAGAATTCGATAGAATCGATCATCAGCGTCTGGAGAATGGGCGGCGACTGCGTCGAGATCGATGTCCGTTTCACCTCCGACGGGATACCAGTACTTATGCACGACGCCACGCTTACGCGCATGACGGACGTGGCAGGCAAGGCGGGCAAAAACGGCCTTCCGGATTCGAAACAGGTATCCGACTGGACTCTTGCCCAGCTGCGCGAGCTTCGCCTGCTCGACGGGCAGGGTAACAACGGGAACGTAACGCCGTATCTCATCCCGACGCTCGAGGAGTGCCTGAAGGTCGCAAAAGGCCGCATCTTCTTCATCCTCGACAAGCAGGAGGGCTGGCGCTACGCCGATATACCCGGCCTCCAGCCCCTCAGCCAGCCCAATTTCATCTATCCGTGGATGGAAAAGACAGACAATTTCGAATCTGTGCTCATATCATACGGTACCGTTGACACGTCTGAGGAAGGCACTTTCTCGGCCGAAGAGGCGCTGAAGCTCCAGAAGACCGTTTACGAAAGGTCAGGGCAGAAGATGTTCTTTTTCCTCCGTGGGTGGACGTCGCGCTCGACGGCGGATCCCTATGCAAAGAAACTGTGCGAAGGGTCGCTGACCAACGCCGCGGTCCTCGTCAACGGCGCCTTCAATCCCAATAACGACAGCGTGAAGAACGCGATCTCGTCGCTCGCGAAGAAATACCCCGACTGCATGTTCGGAGGCTGGACGATCGATTCTGAGGGGTTCGACGTCCCCAAAACCTGGGATATCATGTACAGGATCGGTCTGCGGTCCATCATGACGAACAACATGTTCGGGCTGGTGAAGTACGCCGCCCGAAAGACGGATGCGACCCCGGAATTGCCCGGATAATCAGATTTAAGCATAAATTGTATTACGGAAAGCAGGGTGTAAAAATGGATCTTCCCGAAATCTTCATGTGCTGTCCGTCGGTCTACGCCGTCAGCGACCGCTATATCATCACCGTTCCCGTTACCGAGCCCTGCGTGATGTGGGTCAGAGTCGGCGACCGCAACTACTACGACCATTCCAACGGCATACTCCGCTCGGCCTCTCTCACACACATGATGGAGGTGCCGTCCGCGGCGCTCGACTCGTCCCGCTCCTATACCGTATGCTGGAGGAAAATAATCGAGAGAAAGCCCTATTTTTCCGATCTTTGCGATGTATCGGAGTGGTCGTCGTCATTCCGCCCGTGCGGTACGCGCGACGCCGGAAAGATCAACATCTACCATATCGCCGACGCCCACAACCGTGTGAGCGGTCCCATCGCGGCCGGCAGCCGCTTCGGCGATGAACTGGATCTGCTCATCCTCAACGGAGACATCCCGAACCACAGCGGAGACATAAAGAACTTCTCAGCGATACACAGGATAGCCGGAACGGTGTCGGGCGGAACGGTACCCGTGATCTTCTCGCGCGGGAACCACGACATGCGCGGGATATACGCCGAGGAGCTCGAGCGCCATACTCCCACCGACCGCGGCAGGTCATATTTCACCGTAAAGCTCGGCAGGGTCTGGGCGGTAGTGCTCGACTGCGCCGAGGACAAGCCCGACGGCAACCCCGAGTACGGACACACGATCTGCTGCGCCGAATTCAGGGAGGAGGAGACCGGATTCCTGCGCGGACTCGAGGCATCATGTGAGACCGAGTACGCTGCTCCGGGCGTCGAATACAGGCTGGTGATCGCTCACAACCCCTTCTGCGAACCGAGGAACGCACCGTTCGACATCGAGATGGACAGATACGCCGAATGGGCTTCGATACTGAAGAAGACAGTAAAACCCGACCTAATGATATGCGGCCATACCCACAGATGCTACGTTACGATGCCGGGAGACCCTCTCGACAAGCTGGGACAGCCGTGCCCCGTGATCGCTGCATCTGCTCTCTCGAAAGAGGACAGGGAGTACTACAGAGGCGGCGCTATAACGCTCGAGGGAAGGACGGCGTCGGTCTCGTTCACCGACAGCCGCGGTGACAGTTCGGAGCCTGTGACCGTTGCTCTCGGAGGCAACGGGAGTCCCGTAAAGAAAGTCTGAAGAGAAGTTACGGAGCGTTTTTCTTTACAAACAGGCATTTTCGTGGTATAATTAATATATTGTTTTATTATTTTATCTTGCCCGCGGAGTCTCTCCGCAAGGCAGGGAAAGGCAACATCGAAAAATGAGTTCTGCGGCAGACAAATCATTAAAGCTGATACTCGACGCGGAAAAGCAGGCTGACGCCGTCCGCAAGGGCGCCGTTGCGGCCGCCAGAGACATGGTGGCCGAGGCTTCGGCAAAAAACGATGCTCGCGCTGAAGCCGGCATCGCGGCCGCCGAGGAGGAGATGAAGGCGACTCTCGCCGAGATCGGCGCGAAAGCCGACGAGATAGTAAAGAAGGAACGTGCCGAGGCGACGGTAGAGGCCGGACGGCTCGAACACAGAGCCTCGAAGGCGATGCCGGCGGCGGTAAAGCTCATTTGCTGGGAACTGAACGGAGGAAGCGACTGATATGTCTGTCGCTAAAATGAAAAAGCTCGATGTCTTTACCATCGAGCCGTATTCCGCCGACCTCGCCGCGAGCCTTGTAAAGCTTCGCTGCGTGGACATCGAAGCGACCGCCCTCAGAGAGGGCGTGACCTCCAGGTACGACGCCTCCGAAGACAGGACATCAGCCGAGCGCCGGCGGGACAGGGTCGGACAGGCCATCGCGGCCGTCGCGCCCTATGTAAAAAAGAAAAAGAAGATGTTCGCACCGAAGCAGAAGGCCGATCTTTCGGCATTCGCCTCGTCTTCGGCATGCGGGATCACATACAACGCCGCCGAGGCCGTATGCGACGCCGTCGCTCGACGCGCCGAGATCGAAAAGGAGATCGCGGCTGTGGAATCGTCCGAGCGCGCGGCAGCACCATGGCTCGAGCTCGATCTCCCTCTCGAGGGAGTCTCGACGCAGAAGACCTCGACGCTCTTAGGCTCGGTCCCGCCGCACGTCACCGACGGTATTCTTCAGTCGAAGCTGGAAGACGAGGACTGCGCATTCATGCGAATAGGAGCTCCCCCCTCGAACCGCCTGCTCTTCTTCTGTCCTTCGGACGGGACCGACGCGCTTGTCAGAAAGCTGACTCCCCTGGGGTTCGTCGAAGCCGTCTTTCCGGACGGGACCGGAACCGCCGCCGATGAGATGAAACGGCTGGGCGCGAAAAAAAAGGAACTCGAAGCCGAACGCGCGTCGATCGAATCGCTCCTTTCCGAGAGCGCCATGCTCACCGACAATTTCGAGATCCTCTGGGACCTTGAGCAGACGAAGGTGCGCGAAGCCGAACTCAGGGAGAGATTCGCACGCACTTCCGAATGTGTGGAACTCAGCGGATTTGTACCCGAGAAGAACGCTGAGAAGGTCGAAGATCTGCTGAAGAGATCCGAATGCGCCTACGAGTTCTCGGACCCCGATCCCGATGAGGGGGCTCCGGTGCTGCTCGAAAACAACAGGTTCGCACGCAATTTCGAATGGGTGGTGGCGATGTATTCGCTGCCGAGGTACGGGACGTACGACCCGACCTTCATCATGAGCATATGCTACTCGATCCTGTTCTCGATAATGTTCGCCGATGTCGGATACGGCCTTTTGCTTGCGCTGGGAGGCTTCATCCTGCCGCGCGTGCTCCATCTCGGCGAGAACTCCGCCAGGGCATTCCGTATGTTCGGGATCTGCGGGCTCTTCTGCATCGTCACAGGTGTCCTCTTCGGCGGATATTTCGGCGACCTGCCGCTCGCGTTCATCAGATCCGCCGATCCGGGAGCCGATATCCCGAAAACTCTCGCGATAATCGTCGATCCGACGATAGACCCGATGAAATTCCTGATCATAGGACTGGCAGTCGGTTTCCTGCACCTTGTTACCGGTCAGGCCATAAAGTTCGCGCTGGTCTGGAAGAAGAGCAAGCTCGACGCGATATTCGACTACGCCTTCTACTGGATAATCTATCTCGGGATAATCCTCATGATCCTTGTGCCGAACAATATCGGAATGTATGTCGCGGGAGCCGGCGCGGTCCTCGTCGTCCTTACCGCCGGAAGGAAAGAGAAGAACATCCTCATGAGACTCCCCAAGGGCCTGCTCGGCCTTTACGGCCTCGTGAACTTCGGTTCCGACATCATATCCTACGCCAGGATCCTCGCGATCGCGCTGTCCGGAACCGTACTTGCACAGGTGTTCAACATACTCGCGACATTCAGCCGCTCAACGGTCTTCATGATCATCGGCACTCCGATAATACTGCTTATCGGCCATATCCTGAACCTCGCGCTCAGCGCGCTGTCCGCCTTCGTCCACACGAGCAGGCTGCAGTACGTCGAGTTTTTCGGAAAGTTCTACGAGGACGGCGGAAAGCCTTTTACTCCCGCGGTGCCCTCGTCGAAATACACTGCCCAGGAATAAACTATAACAAGGAGATAAACAAATGCAACCCGAAATTTCGATGAATCTCTGGGATTTTCTCGGAAAGATCTTCCTCAACGGCCAGGTCCTGACCGTTCTCGCCGCCGCTCTCGCCGCCATCCTCCCCGGATTCGGCTCGGCCAGGGCCGTCGGTGCGGTCGGCGAATCGCTCAACGGACTCATGTCCGAAGACCCCGACAAGTTCGGCAAGGGCTTCCTGCTCCAGGCTCTGCCCGCCACGCAGGGCATCTACGGACTGATCATCGCCTTCATGGTGCTGCTCCAGCTGCCTAATGTCACCGCCGCGAACTACGCCATGGGATTCTATATGATCGGCGCCTGCCTCCCCATCGCCCTCTGCGGATACTATTCCGCCATCAAACAGGGAAGAGTCGCGGCTTCCGGCATAGCCACCATTGCGAAACAGCCTTCAGCCTCCGGTAAGACGGTCACTGCGACCGCCATGGTCGAGCTCTACGCGCTGCTCTCGCTCCTTATCTCATTCCTTCTCGTCATCCAGAATCCCTTCGCCGGCTGATCAAAGACTATGACGGGACTTGAAAAAGTAACCGGCAGGATCACATCGGAAGCAGCCGACGACGCCGCGAAGCTTCTTGCCGCGGCCGAAGAGAAATGCGCGCAGATCGCCGCCGAAGCCGACCGCAGGATCGCAGCGGAAAAGGAACGGCTTAACGCGCTGCTCGAGGCCGAAGGCAAGAACGTGATCACGAGGGCGAAGTCCTCAGCGTCGATGCAGAAAAGGAACATCATCCTTTCGGCCAAGGCAGCCGCTCTCGACAGGGCGTTTGCCGCCGCCGAGGAGGAGCTCTGCTCGATGCCGAAGGAGAAATATGTCGCCTTCATAGTGAGATGCGTATCCGAGGCCGTCGACTTTACGCCCGACGCCGAGAAGTGCGGTGTGAGGCTCAACGCGAAGGACGCGGCCGAGGTAGGAGAGGACATCCTCCGGGAACTTTCCGCAGCCTATCCCAACATCGCTTTTTACGCCGTCGATGAACCCGCCGCGATCTCTGGAGGTGCTCTGCTCGATTTCGGCGAGACCGACGTTGACTGCTCGGTGGCCTCTCTGATAAAGCGCAGCCGCGAAGAACTCGAGCCCAAGGTCTGCGCCGTCCTTTTTGACAGCGTCATCTGAAGATCAGTGATATGCCAAATTACAAAGAATCGGAATACTATTACTCTTCCGCGAAGATAGCGGCAATGTCGGGGAAACTGATCCCCGCACAGGTGCTGGTCTCGCTGTGCGATTCGACGTCATACGGGGCTGCGCTCGACAGACTTCGTGAATACGGCGTCGAAGCCGTGATCGACGGAGGAAAGCCCGACACCGAACTGACTCTTGCGGCATATTCGTCGTCGATGTTCTCGACCCTCGCCGGATTCCTTCCCGACGGTGAGATCGTCGAGGCCCTTCGCGCGGAATACGACTGCCACAACATCAAAACGGCGGTGAAATGCAGATATCTGAAGACCGACCCGACGCCGTATTTTATCGCAGTAGGCTCTGTCCCGCCGGAGGCCGCGGTCATGGCCGCCGATACCGGTGACTTTTCCGCAGCGTATCCGGAGACTATCGCGTCGGCTGCCGGGGCGGCAGCGAAGAAACTCGACTCCGACGGCGACCTTCGCTCTTTTGAATCAGCGGTCGACAGGTCCTGCTTCGACCGTCTGAGCGAACTTGCCGGGTCTTTCGGGTATCCGACCCTCTCTGACATCGTCTCGCTGAAGTCCGACCTTCTCAATCTCGTGACGGCCTCGAGGATCCGGCGGGTTAAGAACCCCGACACCGCGAAGCTGCTCGCTTCAGACGCGTTCGTCCCGGGCGGAAGAATACCCAAAGAGAAGTTCTATCCCGAAGGTGAATCCTCTCCCGCGCTCCCGTTGTCCGCTCTTGAACCTTTATTGAGCGAAGAAGAGCTGCGACAGATCACAGATGCGGCATCGAATGAGCGCCCCGACGTTCTCTCAGCCGCATGCGACAGGGTGCTGCTGTCATATATACGTCGCGCCTGCGGAAGGGAACAGCTCGGGATCAAGCCGGTGATACTCTTTATCGCTACATTCGTATATGCTGTCAAGGACCTTCGCATCATACTGTCCGGTCTTGAATCCGGAAAGCCGGGGGCCGGAATAAAAGAGGAGCTGATTTTCTGATGTACGGAATATCTGTCATAGGACGAAAAGAAGACATCATGGGCTTTTCCGCTCTTGGATTCGAGGTATTTCCCGCATCCGGCGCCGATGAGGCTTCCGAGCTCCTTGAAAAACTGGCGAGATCATCGAAATACGCCGTGATCTTTCTCTGCGAGGATTTTGCAGAACCGCTCTCTGGCGTTATCTCGAAATACAAGGACGATCTGATCCCCGCAATACTTCCTTTTCCGACTCCCGGAGCCGACAGAGGATACGGCATGAAAGCCGTCACCGATTCGGTGATCAGGGCTATCGGATCGGATGTAATCTAATCAATCGAGGAATATTTTAATGAGTACACAGGGAACTGTCTATAAAGTCTCGGGCCCGCTCGTCATCGCGGAAGGCATGCGCACCGCGAACATGTTCGACGTGGTCCACGTCGGTCCGAAAGGCCTTATAGGAGAAATCATAGAGATGCACGGGGACAGGGCATCGGTACAGGTCTACGAGGAGACCGCCGGGATAGGACGCGGTGACGCCGTCGTATCGACCGACTCTCCGCTGTCCGTCGAGCTCGGTCCCGGCCTTATCGGAAACATATATGACGGAATCCAGCGCCCGCTGGAAAAACTGCGCGAGATGGCCGGATCGAACCTCACCAAGGGCATCTCGGCGTCAGCTCTCGACAGGGACAGAGTATGGCATTTCGACGCGACGGTATCCGTCGGGGCACCGGTCTCGGCCGGCGATATCATCGGCACAGTTCAGGAATCGGAAGTCATGCTCCACAGGATCCTTATCCCGCCGAAGTCTCCGAAGGGTAAGATCAGATCGATAACCTCCGGCGATTTCAAAGTCGAGGACACCGTAGCCCTGGTCGAGACCGACGACGGCTCGGTATATCCGGTCCGCATGATGCAGAAATGGCCGGTCAGGATCGCTAGGCCTTATACTGAAAAACTTCCTCCCAACGAACCGATGGTCACCGGTCAGCGCAACATCGACTCGCTCTTCCCGATATCCAGCGGCGGAACGGCCTGCGTTCCCGGCCCGTTCGGCTCGGGCAAGACCGTCGTACAGCATCAGCTTGCCAAATGGTCCGACGTCGATCTCGTCGTTTACATAGGCTGCGGAGAGCGCGGAAACGAGATGACGGACGTTCTGCGCGAGTTCCCGGAGATAAAGGACCCCCGCACCGGCAAGACCCTCATGGAGCGGACCGTGCTCATCGCGAACACTTCCGACATGCCCGTCGCCGCCAGAGAGGCGTCGATATACACCGGGATCACGATCGCCGAATACTACCGCGACATGGGGTACTCGGTGGCCGTCATAGCCGATTCGACATCCAGGTGGGCAGAGGCTCTGCGCGAAATGTCCGGACGTCTCGAGGAGATGCCGGGCGAGGAGGGCTATCCCGCGTATCTTACGTCCAGGCTCGCCCAGTTCTATGAGAGAGCTGGGAAGGTCATATGCATCGGAAGCGACCGCAGGACCGGATCGCTCTCGGCGATCGGAGCCGTATCGCCTCCCGGAGGAGACATCTCCGAGCCGGTGTCTCAGGCAACGCTGCGAATAGTCAAGGTCTTCTGGGGACTCGACTCCGCGCTCGCGTACAGGCGTCATTTCCCGGCCATCAACTGGCTCAATTCATATTCGCTCTACCGCGACAGACTCGCAGGATGGTTCTCGCAGAACGTCGCGAGAGACTGGATGGATCAGACTCAGCGCTGTCTGAAGACGCTTCAGGCCGAGTCCGCGCTGAACGAGATCGTACAGCTCGTCGGCATGGATGCCCTCTCGCCGTCCGACAGGATGACACTCGAGATCTCGCGCTCGCTCCGTGAGGACTTCCTCCAGCAGGACGCCCTCGGTGACAACGACAGCTACACGCCGCTCGACAAGCAGCACGACCTGCTCGCCCTGATCTTCTCGTTCGAGGACAAGGGGCGCGCCGCGATCGCCAGAGGCGCCGATATCGAAGCGATCTCCGAACTGCCGGTGCGCGAAGAGATAGGCCGCGCCAAGGCCGTCCCATACGAAGAGTACAGGAAGGTATACGCCGAAATCGGAGCCGAACTCGACAAAGAGCTCGAGGCTCTCGTTCCGGCCGGAAACTGAGGAGGCGGAAAAACGATGATCAGGGAATACAAGACAATCGAAGAAGTCGCCGGCCCGCTCATGCTCGTACGTCGTGTCGAAGGCGTCAAGTACGACGAACTCGGCGAGATCGTCATGCCCGACGGATCGGTCCGCAGATGCAGGGTGCTCGAAGTCAACGGCAGCGACGTCCTCGTCCAGCTGTTCGAATCGTCGGCCGGGATCAACCTCTCGCAGAGCAAGGTGAGGTTCACCGGACACGGCGTCGAACTCGCGGTATCGCCCGACATGCTCGGCCGCGTCTTCAACGGAATGGGAGAGGCTGTCGACGGAGGAGCGAGACTCATTCCCGAGAAATCTCTCGACATAAACGGCACTCCTATAAATCCCTCCGCGCGTTATTATCCCTCCGAATTCATCCAGACCGGCATCTCGACCATCGACGGCCTCAACACACTCGTCAGAGGTCAGAAACTGCCGATATTCTCGGGTTCCGGACTGCCTCACGCCAACCTTGCCGCCCAGATAGCCAGGCAGGCGAAGGTTCTGGGTAGCGAATCGAATTTCGCCGTCGTGTTCGCAGCCGTCGGCATCACTTTCGAAGAAGCCGACTTCTTCATCAGCGACTTCAGACGCACCGGCGCGATAGGCAGGACAGTGCTCTTCATCAACCTTGCGTCCGACCCAGCGATCGAGAGGATCTCGACGCCACGCATGGCTCTGACAGCGGCCGAATATCTGGCTTTTGACCTTAACATGCACGTTCTGGTCATAATTACAGACATTACGAACTACGCCGAAGCGCTCCGCGAGGTCTCCGCCGCAAGACGCGAAGTCCCCGGACGCCGCGGCTATCCCGGATACATGTATACCGACCTTGCGTCGCTCTACGAGCGCGCCGGAAGAAAGATGGGCAGCGACGGCTCGATCACGATGATCCCCATCCTCACGATGCCAGAAGACGACAAGACGCATCCCATCCCCGACCTCACCGGATACATCACCGAGGGGCAGATCATTCTTTCCAGAGAGATGTACAGAAAGGGATATCTGCCGCCCGTCGACGTCCTTCCTTCGCTCTCGAGGCTCAAGGACAAGGGCATCGGACCCGGCAGGACCAGGGAAGACCACTCGGGCGTCATGAATCAGCTCTTCTCGAGCTACGCGAGGGGCAGGGAAGCCAAGGAACTCATGGTGGTCCTCGGAGAATCCGCTCTGACTCCGATCGAGCGCCTGTACGCCGAATTCGCCGACAGATTCGAGGAGCAGTATATCAATCAGGGCTTCTACGAGAACCGCACCATCGAAGAAACGCTCGACCTCGGATGGAAGCTTCTGTCGATCCTCCCGAGGAGCGAGATGAAGAGGATCAAGCCGCAGTTCGTCGAAAAATACTGGCCTGGTGACTGATCATGCCTGCACAGAACGTCAATCCCACCCGTATGGAGCTGAAGAAGCTCAAGGCACGCTATGCGACTTCGCGCCGCGGCCACAAGCTTCTGAAGGACAAGCGGGACGAACTTATGAAGATATTCCTCGAGACGGTGAAGGAGAACAAGCGTGTCAGGGCCCGGGTGGAGGAAAAGCTCCGCCGCTATTACGCGTCGTTCGGCACGGCCGGCGCCACCGGGAATCCGAGGATCATAGGAGAGGCGCTGCTGGCTCCTGCCGGCAAAGCGACGGTCGACGTCGATCTGCGCAACCTGATGAGCGTCACGGTGCCGTCATATTCCGGCGAGGGGATCGAGGTCACGATCAACTACGGACTCGCGTTCACTCCTCCGGGACTCGACAGCGCGCTCGAAGAACTCTCCGACCTCTCTTCCGAGATGATAAAGCTTGCGGAACTCGAAAAGAGCGCCCAGCTGCTCTCGGCTGAGATAGAGCGCACCAGACGCCGCGTGAATGCCCTTGAATACATCCTCATGCCTTCCTATGCCGAGCAGATAAAGCGAATCTCCATGAAGCTCGACGAAGACGAGCGCGGCAATACCGCGAGACTCATGAAGGTCAAGGAAATGATGGTCGAAGGACAACGGCAGCAGAAGCGCGCCGAGATGTTCGGAGAAGACTACATGCCTGACGATCCTTCAGGCGCTGAGATCGAATGAACGGCCGGCTTACACCGACATACAAAACGCCCGCGCACATCCGCGCGGGCGTGTTGGATGTCGCCTGTTTT
>JAFTCN010000051.1 GCA_017454675.1 Clostridia bacterium | reverse complement strand
TTCGAGTCAGCCCCGTTATGACCGCTTCGATATCCCTCCGTATTTGATTTTTGTGCGAACTTTGATAGGCAACTGTAAGGCGCCTTTCCTTTTTCCTGCAAGCTAAAGTCGCGAAAACCGCAGGAAAACGGAGCTTTTGCGAGAAAACCGGAGCTTTCGCGCTGTACCGAGTGACGAAACCGAGCCGCTTTCGAGTCAGCCCCGTTATGACCGCTTCGATATCCCTCCGTATTAAATTCGGCCGTCGCGGTGCAGATTTGCTCATTTCTCTGCCGACAGCTTGAAAATTATATCACAGTTCAGGCAAAAAAGCAACAGTTTTTTTTCGCAGATCCCGTCTTTGTACAAAAAAACTCTTGCATTCCCGTCGAGTATGTGCTATAATATTCCGGCACGGGCGAGGAGGCATAGCTCAGTTGGTTAGAGCGCACGGTTCACATCCGTGAGGTCGAGAGTTCAAGTCTCCCTGTCTCCACCGAATACGGGGCGTTAGCGCAGTTGGGAGCGCACAACACTGGCAGTGTTGGGGTCAGGGGTTCGAATCCCCTACGCTCCACCGTTATCTCAAAAGCGGACGTTCTAACGTCCGCTTTTATTTTTCCGACATCCGAAAGGGGTTCATCAGCAATGAAAGATCTGGGATACTACAACGGGCACATCGATCTCATCGAAAACATCACGGTCCCCGTGAACGACCGCGTACACTGGTTCGGCGACGGTGTGTACGACGTCGCCATGGTCTGCGGCGGCAAGCCCGTCATGCTTGACCGCCATATAAAGCGCTTCTACACTTCTGCGTCGATGCTCCGCATCGAGATCCCCCTCGCTCCAGACGATCTCGACTCCCTGCTCCGTGATCTGTCGTCAAGAGTCGACGATCCCGACCAGATTGTATATTTCCAGGTGACGCGCGCAACCGCTCCGCGCAGACACGCCTTTCCGCAGGGAGCGACGCCCAACCTGTGGGTGACCGTGACCCCGAAGAAGCTGGCCAAGCCGGAGTCGCTCAGGGTGATCACGATCGACGACACCCGCCATCTCCACTGCAACATAAAGACGCTCAACCTGATCCCCAACTGCATGGCCGAACAGTTTGCCGTCGATGCCGGATGCGACACGGCCGTCTTCCACCGCGGCGAGTTCGTCACCGAAGCCGTGCACGCGAACGCGCATATCATAAAGGACGGGAAGATCGTCACTCATCCCGCCGACAACCTCATACTGCCGGGCATAGCGAGGGAGAGGATGACGGAGATCGCGAAGATACTCGGCATTCCCGTCGAGTTCCGTCCCTTCACGCTCGACGAGTTCAAGAGCGCCGACGAGATCTTCCTCACCAGCTCGACCACCCCCTGCGCGAGAGTTAGCGAGATCAACCTCTCGCCTGCCGGCGGCGCCGATCCCGACACCTTCTTCAGGCTGCGCGACGCCATCTACGCCGACATCGCCGGGATGACCGGCTGCACCTTTTGAGGAGTCGCGATGAAGACCCGCACCGAGAGTGACTCCTTCGGGCCGATCGAAGTCCCGGCAGGAAAGTACTGGGGGGCGCAGACTCAGCGCTCGCTTGAAAATTTCAGGATCAGAGCCGGAAAAGACATCATGCCGCGCGAGATCATATACGCGCTCGCAGGACTTAAGGCGGCCGCTGCCGAGGCGAACCTGACGCTCTGCCCCGACCGGATGACAGAGGAAAAGGCGAAGGCGATCACCGCCGCCGCCGAAGAGATCCTGTCGGGCAGCCTCGACGGTAACTTCCCCCTCGTGATCTGGCAGACCGGCTCGGGCACGCAGACGAACATGAACGTCAACGAGGTCATCGCGAACCGCGGAAACGAGCTCGCCGGACGGCGCCTGCTGCACCCGAACGACGACGTAAACATGTCACAGTCGTCGAACGACATCTTCCCTTCCGCGATGAACATCGCCGCCGCAAGGGCCGTCGGGTACCGGCTAATACCCGAACTCGAAGGACTTGCGCGGACCTTCCGCGGGCTGGAGGAAAGATACTCCGGCACTGTAAAATGCGGCAGGACGCATCTGCAGGACGCGACGCCCATGACCTTCGGACAGGAAGTCTCGGGGTGGCGCGCGAGCGTCGAGACCGGCGCCGCCGTGCTGCGTGATATGCTTCCGCTGATCTCTGCGCTGGCCGTCGGAGGGACGGCGGTCGGAACCGGACTCAACTCGCCGGAGGGATTCGGCGAGGCGGTCTGCGACATACTCAACCTCAGGGAGAACGGCGGACGGGAAGCCGGCGTACGGCTCAGCTTCAGACAGGCGCCTAACCTGTTCCACGCGCTGTCTTCCAGAGGAGAGCTGGCGGCTGTCCACGGCGCGGTGAAAGCCGCCGCGGCGGACCTGCTCAAGATCGCGAACGATATACGCTGGCTCGCGAGCGGCCCCAGACTCGGGCTCGGCGAGATAACGATACCGGCGAACGAGCCGGGGTCGTCGATCATGCCGGGCAAGGTGAACCCCACGCAGTGCGAGGCTCTCACTATGGCGGCCGTGCGCGTCATGGGCAACGACGCAGAGATCGGCATCGCGGCTTCGCAGGGCAATTTCGAGCTGAACGTCTATGCCCCGCTCATCGCGGCCGACTTCCTTGATTCGGTCATGCTCCTCTCCGACGCCGTGCGCTCGTTCAACGCCGGATGCGCATCCGGCATCGAGGCCAATACCCGGAAAATGGAAGACTCGTCCGCGGAGTCGCTGATGCTGGTGACCGCACTTTCTCCCCATATAGGATATAATAACGCCGCAAAGGCGGCAAAGACCTCGCTGGAGGAGAATATCTCCATTGAAGAGGCGGCAGTTCGCCTCGGATTCGTGACCCGCGGGGAATTCAGGCGTCTCGTCAGGCCGGAAGACATGACGCATCCCGACCGCAGGGACTGAGCCGCGCGCGGATGCTTCGCGGCGACGGCAAAGGCAGAGAACAGAAGGCAGAGGACATCATAATGGAAACCTATGTGTCATCAGGAGAACGCATGATGATCCCCATGAAGAAGAACGACGAAGTCGAACTTGAAATAACGGATATCACCGACGAAGGCTTCGGCGTCGGAAGGGTCCGGGACGGTTCCGGGACCGGCGGTTACGTCGTGTTCGTGCCCGGTGCGGCTCCGGGCGATGTTGCCGCGGTCAGGATCCTCAAGGCCGGCCGTTCGTTCGGGTACGGGCGAGTGACGTCGCTCCTCCGCGCGTCGGAGCTCCGGACCGATCCCGCATGCCCCGTTTTCGGGAGATGCGGCGGATGCACTCTGCGTCACATAACTTACGAAGCCGAACTTCAACTCAAGAAAAAATGGATCGCAGACAGTCTGCGCCGCTGCGGCGGCACAGATGCCGGCGATTTTCCTATCTATTCGGCGGGCCCAGAAAGATACCGCAACAAGGCCGAATATCCCGCCGGGACCGGCCCCGACGGCAGGCTGTTCTTCGGGCTTTACGCGCCCCGGTCGCACCGCACGGTCGACGTCGGCGACTGCCTGCTCGAACCTGAATTCTACGGCGATATCGCAGCCGCCGCGGCAGGGTTCTGCAACCGCCGCGGTCTTACCGCATACGCCGACGGCACCGGCGGGACGGTGAGGCACCTCTATATCCGCGACGCCCGCGCCACCGGCGAGGTGTCGGTATCGCTGATAGTCAGCAGCCCTTCCCTGCCCTTCGCAGACGAGTTTGCCGACGCCGTGACGGCCGTCTGTCCGCAGGCGGTGTCGGTGTCCTGCATCGTCAACGACCGTCCCGGGAACGTGATCCTCGGCGACAGGCTCACGGTCATCCGCGGCAGGGATACCCTGACCGACGTCCTCTGCGGCGTCGAATTCCGGATCTCTCCGATGTCGTTCTATCAGGTCAACCACGACGGCGCTGAGCTGCTCTACCGAACGGCGGGCGACTTTGCGGGAGCGAAGGCCGGAGACACGGTCCTCGACCTCTATTGCGGCGCGGGGACCGTCGGGCTGTGCGTCGCGCCCCCTGGGGCCCGGCTCATAGGGGTGGACATCGTTCCGGAATCGATAGAAAACGCGCGGGAAAACGCGGCGCTGGCGCACAGGACCGACGCCGAATTCTTCTGCGCCGATGCCGGCAACGCCGCGATGCGGCTCGCCGGAGAAGGCATAAGACCGGATACCGTGATCGTCGATCCGCCCCGCAGGGGCTGCGGCGATGAGGTCTTCGAAGCCGCGAAGGCCATGTCACCGGAGAAGATCGTCATGATCTCCTGCAACCACGTCACCTGCGCCCGGGACATCTCCCGCTTCGCAGAGATCGGCTATTCCGTCCGCCGCCTCGCCGCCGTCGACATGTTCCCCCGAACTGCACATGTGGAGACGGTTGTATTGATGACAAAGAAATCAACAAATCGGGATTTGCGGAGATGATGAGGTGAAATATGATCGAAATTAAAATAATTGATTCGGCACACAAACAGGACATCAACCTTCCCAATGAGCCGTTTCAGTTGTGGGGAAGGATGATCCCTTCATATGAAAATGAGACCTGGCATTATACTGTGAAGGAATATGCTCCGCAGGATATCAGCGAGATGTGTTTTCCTGATGAGGGCTACGATTATGACGGTCTCTTCAAAGATCACGTTTTTGTTGGCGCATATGATGGAGATAAGTGCATTGGAGTTGCCATTTTAGTGGACGACTGGTTCAAATATATGTATTTGGACGATCTCAAGGTTTGCAAATCCTACAGAAAGCAGGGCGTCGGAAAAGCGCTGCTTGATAAGGCACTGGAGATAGCGAATGCCAGAAATTACAACGGCCTTTACACAATCGGACAGGATAACAATCTTAATGCGTGCATGTTTTATTTGAAAATGGGGTTTACCATAGGGGGCTTTGATAATCACATTTATCGTGGCACAGCACAAGAGAATAAAGCGAATATTATCTTTTATTTGGATCGGTAAATTCCTGTTTATCGAAATAAAATGATCCTGACAAATCGGGATTTGAGGAGGTAAACGAAATGAAAGACGGAATAATTCCGGATCCGAACAGCATACATCCGATAGCCGGGTACGATAAAGAAATATATGTCAAACCGACTGTCAAGAATCCGAATATCATCGTCGGGGACTTCACCTATATCGCAGACTCTGATTTTGA
>JAFTCN010000050.1 GCA_017454675.1 Clostridia bacterium | reverse complement strand
TTCTGTCTCAGATCCGTCGAGCCCGTAGAGCCTCTCGCGGGCCGCCGAGGCTACAAGGCGCGCGGCGCTCTCGTCGGTGCGGCCGCTTCTGCGGCTGTATGAAAGATATGACGCGATCCGCTCGTAAAAGGTGCAGGACTCGGTGCGGTTTGAGAAGACGAGCCTTACCGGCCAGTATACCGGATCGATCTGCCCGAGCTCTCCGACCGTCAGCGTTTTCGCGATATCGGCGGCCACGGCGGTCGTGACGAGGTCGAAATCGGCGGTGAGCGCGTCGCGGTTGTCTCCGCACTCCCCGTATACGGTGACGCGGTAGCGTCCGGGCGTGTCAAGGTCGAACTTCAGCCAGCAGCGGTCGGTCGGCTGCGAGGAGCCGGTCTTCTCGGCGATCTTGTTTCCGAGGGCGTCGGAGAGGACGGCGGTGTATTTAACATTTCCCGAGGCCTCGGTCCCGTATGCGCGGGCGCTGAGGGATACCGTGTCTCCGACGATGTATTTGTCGCAGATCCCGAGATTGATGAAGAAGGGCTGAGTGCAGACGACGCCGGAAACGCCGGCTCCCGTCCTTATCTCTCCGATCTCGCCGCCCGTGCCCGAGACCGCGAGGGCGGTGATCCTCCAGGAGGTGATGTTGTCGGGGACGGTGAAGACGAGAGTCCCGCAGCCGTCGGATCCGAGCTCGACCACCCGGTACTCGGGGTTGTCGGCGAAATACTTCCTTACGTACCATCCGTCGCCCGAGCCCTCAGTGGAAGACTCGGCCTCCGCCGGTGCGTCAGCGGCCGCAATTTCAATGCCATCGTCTTCCAGACTGCTTTTCGCGTATCTGTATCTGTCTGCCCCCGACGCTTCGGCGGCGAGCGACGTCGCGAATCTCGTGTTGAAGAGTATCTGCGGCGCGGGATTTCCGTACACCCGGTACCCTGGCTTGATGTAGTAATAGCTCAAATAATCGTAATATCTCGCGGCGCCCGACGATGGAGAAGAAGAGGATGAGGAGGAGAAGAAGTTCAGGGGATCGATCTTCTGGTCTCCGAGCGCGAAGCAGGCCTCGTCGACGACGCTGAGCACCGCGAAGCCTCCCGACACCCCCGGCACCCTGACTGTGACCGTCGCCTGATCTCCCGGTCTGTACTTCTCGGCTGAGGGGATGATCTCGGGGACCAGAGACGCGGCGGCGGTATCGAAGGGCAGCCGCTTTTCCGCGATGTAATAATTCCCGCTTTCACTGTCGAAGAGGACCGCCGAGACATTTCCCGCGGCGATCATATCGTTTGTGTAGCTGAAAGAGAGGCTGTCGGCGCAGCGGATGTCGGCGATGCCGCGGGCGGCAGTGACGAAGAGCACCCTGTCGGCGGTGTAAGCCGATTCGAATCCTGCCTCGACTCTGTCACCGGCCGAATATGATTCGGCGTTAAGGGTCACCTTCAGCGGGTTCTCCCAGTCGGAGTTTGTGTAATACCTCCTGCCGGCGGTGCCGCTGAGGCTGTAGCTATAAGTGTTTTCGCTTGTTTCGTCGTAAAAGCTGACCTTGTAGGTATAGTATCCGGTAAAGCCCTCGACCGTTTTCAGCGGGAAGGAGGCTTTGCCGTTTACAAAGGATCTCACACCCGAATCCACGGTATAATCTTTGCTCGAGCAGTTGAAATATGTCTCGTTGCGCCTCGTATAGCTGTTGTATTCTTTGTGTTCCGTCCTCGTGATGACCGTCTTTACCAGCGTCCAGGAGAGCGCGTTCGCCTTCGAGAGAGCCTTTCCGACGGTGTTCTCCGGGAAGGCGGGATATGACAGATCCGACGCGCTCTTTATCCCGGATGTGTCACGCGCGTTCAGCGTCATGACCGATTCTGTCTCGTTCTGCGAAGTCCCGACGGCGTAGTCGGAGTGGAAATACAGGACCGAAGCCGAGGTCCGGAGCGTCTGCGTCTCAAACCCGGTAAGCTCGGCCCGGAACCAGAGCCTGACGGGATCGGTGCCGTACACTTCATCGTAGGAAAGGCGTCTCGGCGTAAATGTGAGAGTCGCCTCGCCCTTTTTGTCGGTTTTGACGGTGCGGCTGTTCTCTCCGAAATAACTCATCCGGCAGGAGAACTCGAGTCCGTCGGCGGGAGTACCGTCGAAAAAGGTCGCTTTGACCGTGACCTTGATCTTTTCGTTTCTGCGGTAGAAGAGTCTGTCAAAGCTGACAGACGCCGTGTACTGCGGTTTTTCCTCCTCGGTCACTCTGAATCCCTTCGCGGCGACGGTCCTGCCGTCACCGTCGCAGAGGCGGAGCGAAAAGTATCCCGACCCGGTCTTTTCGTAGGAGAAGGAACCTTTGAAAAATCCGTTCTCATCGAC
Organism: Clostridia bacterium; assembly: GCA_017454675.1. Classification (GTDB taxonomy): domain Bacteria; phylum Bacillota; class Clostridia; order Oscillospirales; family CAG-272; genus CAG-390. The sequence goes on along the minus strand of JAFTCN010000050.1, from coordinate 5,041 downwards.
CTCGATCCGCTCCTTCAGCGAGGAGAGTCCGGTCGAGAGGTAGAGATGATCGGGTATATCCCCGCCGAAGGAGTTCGCGATGAATCCGCTGAAGTTCACAGTGTCGTCGGAGAAATAGACCTCCCTGTCGGTGAAGAAGCAGTTCATATAGTAATCGTTCGCGTCGGTCTTCGCCAGCGACGCGAAGAGGATCACGGCGTCGCCGTCCGATTCGGCATAGATTATCGCCGAATTCCGCCCGCCGTTGTCGATCCTGCACAGGCCGTCGGAGCCTGTGACCGACGACAGCGTCCTGTCGTTTATCTCGGAGTTCCAGCCGTCGTATCTGTCAAATACGCAGGCGGTGACCTTCGCGCCGGCGACGCGGCCGGATCCCGTCCGGTTGAGCCAGAGATAGGTCGATCCGTCCGATGACACGGTATACGGACGCAGTTCGGATATCTGAATGAATACAGTCTCGACCGCCGTCTTACGTCCGTATGTCGCGGTGATCTTCGCGAGGTACACGCCCTCCGGAAGCCCGGAACCGAAGTCGAGGCTGTAGCTGTGCGTCGCGGAGGATCCGGTCGCCTTGAAGGTGCCCGCCTTCGTCAGCTTAGAAACATCGAATCTGCTTCCCCCGTTGTCGCCCGCGTGCCGCTCGCTCTCTGCGGCCATCCCGGCGGCCTGCGCGGCGGAGGCGAAGGCGTAGAGATCGCATGATACCGTCAGGTTCGTCCCCGCGGGAGAAAAAACGTAGAAATCAAGACCGGCGGAGCAGCCGGGGGAAAAGATATAATCGCGGTTGCGCACATAACTGATCCGGAGAAAATCAGACGAAGAGGAATTCAGCGATTTTTCGTATTCCTTCGTAACGGTTCTGAATTTGGCGCTGCACTCTCCCTCGAAGGTCTTGCCCGAGCGTCCGGCGACGCCCTCAGATACCGTCACTGTATAGACGGTGTCGTAATCGAGATCAGAATCGGGCAGGAAGAGCACCGTTCTGCCGTCGGGATAAAGCGAGAATTTTCCGCTCACGGCCGGTGAGACGGTGAAGGGATCCTTCTTTCCGTCAAGCACGACCGAATCGGTGAAGGTGACCTCGATCCCGGTGTCCCGCGGAACGTTGAGCGAGAGGTCTGCCGGGAACACCGATTTTACCTTCATCCCGTTCTCGGTCTGGAAGGCGTATGACGCGGCGGGGTTCTCGGGATCGCCGAGGGTGATCCTGTATATCTGTCCCGGCTCGAGCGAGCCCGAGGCGGGGCTGACCCTGAACCTGTTGTCCGAAAGCTTCGTGACCGACGTCGCGATCGCCGGGGTCATCGTCAGGTATCCGGCAAGCGTTTCGGTCCCGGTCGGACCCGCCGTCTCGATTATGAATGAGCCGTCGATCGGTATCACGCGGCTGTCGGTGCCGTCGGCAGTGATGCTGACCGTCTTCAGCTCCTCGGGCAGCCCGGCTCCGCTTCCGGTGTATTTTCCGCCCGAGAACACGATAGGCTCGGGATCGGGATAATCGTTCGCGTTCTTCCTGTTTGCCATGATGATCACCCCCAGCGGAACCGATGTCAGAAGGAGCGCCGCGGCCAGAATGACGGAGATGATCTTTGCTCTCCTCCTGGTCTTTCCCTTTCCGGGAGTATACGCGAATGCCTCCGCCACGGTTTTTTCGGATAGCCCGCTCATTGCTCCGCGGAGCATGTCTCCGCGCTTCTTTTCGCTCATATTCGGTATCCCTCTCTTTCAAGATATGCGCGCAGCTTCAGTCGCGTTCTGTGAAGCAGCGATTTGACCGCACCGGCCGACATCCCGGTCCTTTCGGAGATCCTCTCGAGCGGCTCCTCCTCAAAGTACCTCATGACGAACACGGCCCTTGTTCTTCCGGGACAGTTCTTCAGGAAACTCTCGATGAGACACGACAGCGCCTCCCCGTCCGCGTCATCCGGCAGTCCGTCGGGGACGGACTCGTCGAGTTCCTCCACGACCTCAGGCCTTCCGCGTGAGCGTTCCGACCTCACGCGGCCGAGAGCGATGTTTCTCGCTACCGCCGATCCGTACGCGGACAGATTCTGTGGTCTTGCCGGCGGGATCGCGTTCCAGAGCGCGAGCAGGACGTCGTTCGCCACCTCGTCGGCGACCGTGTCGCTCGACGTGATATTGAAGGCTATCCGGCGGAAGAGCCGTCCGTAGTCGTCTGACACCGACTTCAGCGCCCCGGGATCGCGGCGGAAGAACATGTCGATGATCTCGGACTCGCGCTTCTTTTTTTCGATGTCGGAACTCCTCATGATACTCTCCTGACATTCAGTCCTCATCCTATATGTTGCAAAAAGGGGCGGCCGGGTTTCGCGCGGTGAGCTTTTTTTTCGTCAAACCGGATCCTGCCGTGCGATCAGTATCCCTTACTCCATAATAAGTAACAAGTGCCGCTATATATAACGACAAAAAGCCCGCCTGTCACGTCAGGCGGGCATTTTCACTTACGGATCGCTGATAATTGCCTGCCGAACTGAAGCATCCAATTTATTTGTTTCTGAGCCGCGGTAAAAGACCGTGCCGGCAGTTGTTTCACACGTATTCGCACCCCGTCGGGCGGTTGTTCCGGTTGAACAGGCACCTGTCCGAGACACCGTAGGGGTAGATCATACGTTCAAACGGATACTTCCCGGGGACTTCGGGCCGGGGTTTGCTGACGGCGACGAGCCCGTCGGGGACAACGCTCTCCTCGACCCATCTTTCGAGAGCGCGGAGAGCGTTCACCGAGCGCTTTTCGTCGTCCGGGTCGTACATATCGTCTGCGCCGACTCCGGCGTTGTGCGTGCGTCCGGGGAGCATATAGTACCTGAAGAACTCACCGAGCTTTTCGTATCCTCCGGCGATCCCGGCGGCTCTGTCGCAGTAATCGAGAGATTCGGGGTAGGGGACCGTCGGATCGGAGGTGCCCGAAAAGCCTATCATCTTTCCGCCTCTGGCGGCGAAGGCCGACAGATCGGCGTTCATTGCGTTGACTTCGGGCCCGAGGGTGCTGTTTATCTTCTCAAAGTCGGTGCCGAAGTTGAAGTATTCCGGCCTGTAATCGGCGCCGAAGGCCCAGATGAAGATGAAGAAATACTGGCAGACGTCGGCGCAGGAGCGCATTATCCCGCCCGGTGTGATCTCGCATCCGATCGGCACTCCGCAGTAGATGCGCTTTCCGCTCACCGGATCGACCGGCCCCGAGTAGTACCTGTAAAGGCCGTCGAGCTGCGCCTGCGAAAGCGACGGGCAGTGTTCCCTCAGATATGCGATGAACCGCGGAACCGTGTCGGCGCCGAGCCATGGGATATTGACAAAGTAATCGTTCTTCACGGGGTCTCCGTTCTCCTTGAAGAAGGCCACCGCGCTGTCGTAGATCATCCGCGGTTCGTCTTCGCGGAACAGCGGGCCGCCGTCCGGGGCCCGCATGGCGAGCCAGTTCCAGAGAAAGAAGGTGTGGAGCGCGACCCTGTTGAAGGCGGGAACGCCGGCGTATATGCCGTCGTAGTCCAGAGGGAAGCGCTGCGCCTCGGAGAAGGCCTGCTGGCCGGCCGTCGACGATCCGAGGTAATAATTCTTTATCGCCGGTCTGCCGTAAAACAGAAGTACGGCGCGCTTTGAGTAAACGGCTGTCAGATGAGCCGCGCGCCAGCCGTAATCCGCCCACTCGTCCCTGTTTCCGATGCCGCTGTGCTCGCCGCGCGATGTCCCGAGATCGGTGTTGGAGCAGGCGTATCCGCGCTTCAGATAGCCGCCTGTACGCTTGTAGTGCAGCTTTCCGGCAAATCCGCCGACACCTGTCCCGAGGTATCTCCCGTTCCATCTTTCGGGCTCAGGGAGCCATATCTCCGAAACGATGTACGATCTCGGTGAGGGGGTTAGTATGAGTCGGACGCGTGTAAACGGGGGCATGTTCTCGAGAACGTCGCCCTGCGGGGAGAGGAAGGTCCCCCCGGGAAACCTCTCGAGGACCTCGATCCGCGCCTCGTCCGTCGTCAGCGCGCGCAGGTTTTCGATTCTGTCAAAGTTTTCGTCCATTTTCATCAAACTCCGTTCGGAGTATTATTTCATATTGTTCATCGTGCTCCTCTCCTGCGTCTGCGGAGGACAATGATAAGGAGCGCTCCGGAGGCTGCGAGCATGAGCGCCGCGACAGCCAGGACGGGCAGCGAGCTGTCACCGGTCGGAGGCGGAGGAGGCAGGAACGAGTTGATGATCGTCAGCGCGTTTTCGCCGTCGTATTCAAGCTCGGCCCTGAGGATCGAAGCTTCGTCGGTGACGGTGACAATAACGGTGTGGACCTGCGTGTCGTAGATCATTCCCGGAATGCTTCCCGCGCGCTCTTTGATCGAGTATACGTACACGCCGGGGACGGTGAATTCGATGGTTCCGAACGCGGCCACGCGGTTCGCCCTGGTGGCGGTTGCGAATGTCCTGTCGGGCATCGGTGCGTCTTCGGTGACGGCGGTGATGTCGAAAATGAACTCGTCGCTGTCATTCCACTCGCGGTCAACAAGCTTCTTCGTGACCTCGGGAGTCGCAGTGCAGGGAGTGGTCGTGTAGGTGTTCGTTATGACGAGCGACTGAGCACCGTCATAGCTGACGTCTGCAGCAAGCGCGTTCGTCTGAGCGTCGGCGGTTACCGTCACAGTGACCTTGTGAGCCGTAGTGTCGTATGTGACTCCGGGAACGTGATCGTCGACTTCGGTGATAGTGTATTCGTAAGTGCCGACCTTGTCGAATGTGAGGTCGGCAAATACTGCCGTGGGAGCGTTTTCGGTGACGGTAAGCTCAGTCACTTTAGGCAGTGGAGCGCCGTCGGTCACAGCCGCGAGCACGAATGTGAACGAGCGAGCCTTGCCCCAGTCGGAGAACGACTTCGTCACTTCGAAATGGGCCTTTGTCGAGCTAAACGTGTTCGTGATGACGAGCGACTGAGCACCGTCATAGCTGACGTCTGCAGCAAGAGCGTTCGTCTGAGCGTCGGCCGCGACGGTAACAGTGACTTTATGCGCCGTAGTGTCATAGGTGACGCCCGGAACGT
>JAFTCN010000005.1 GCA_017454675.1 Clostridia bacterium | reverse complement strand
GGAAGTGAGCGCTCGAGCAGCGAAAAGGCTTCCGGAGCCGCGGCGGCGGCGCGCGGCGCGCCGTCGAAGACGGCGCGGCCGCCGTCGAGCCGGAGCAGGCTGTCGGCCTCCGGCAGGAGGTCGGCGAGCCGGTGCTCGGATATGAGGACGGCGGTCCCGGTCTCCCTGTTGAGCCTGATGAGCGTCGAAATGAACCTTCCGGCCGCGACGGGGTCGAGCTGGGAGGTGGGTTCGTCGAGTATGAGGAGCGAAGGCCTCATTATCATCGCCGCGGCGAGGTTGAGCAGCTGTTTTTCGCCTCCGGAGAGAATGGTTGTACCGGTCCCCATCATTCCGTCGAGGCCGAAATATGCCGACACCTCGGCTATGCGCAGCGCCATCTCCCGCCGGCCGATCCCGAGGCTCTCCGGACCGAATGCGAGTTCGTGCCGGACGCTGTCGGTGACCGTCCCGGCCTCAGGGTCCTGCGGCACGAATGCTATGAGAGAGGCCGAATCGGCGGCGTCGATGAGCGATATGTCCTTTCCGCGGAGCAGGATGCGCCCCTCACGTCTTCCCCCCGGAGTCAGTTCGCGCTTTATGCAGCGGAGCAGTGTCGACTTTCCGCTGCCCGTCGGCCCGCAGAGGATGCGGAATTCTCCCTCGCGCATCGAAAAGGAGATTCCGTAGAGCGCAGGCTTTTTCCGTCCGGTGAATGTGAAGCCGAGATCCGATATTTCAAGAAGTTCTGCCATGCGCGTCTCACCCCGCCTTCTTCGCGGCGCCGCAGGTGAATCTCCACCTTATGCGGCCTGAGGCGTCGGTGAGCACCGGCAGGAACGAAAGGATAAAATACAGCACGATCACCGCCGTCCCGCAGATCCCGGGCCTGATGGGCGACAGCGACGGGTAAAAGCTGTATCTGCAGCACCCGGCGGCAGCCCCAGCCGTGATCGCGGCGGCCGCGGCGGCGACGGATATTAAGGCCGCCGTGTCGGCAGGGAGGAAGCGGAACCTTGAATAGGAGGTGCGGCGCCTTCCGCAGCCCCAGCCCCGGCTGTCCATGCTGTCGGCGGTGTTGAGCGCCTGCTCGACTGCCGATCCGACAGTAGCGGAGAAGACCGACAGGCCGCCTCTTATCCTGTCGATCAGGTTCTCGTCCCTGAACATGCCGTTCGCCGTCTGCACGGCGCGGATGCGGTCCGATCTTCTGACAAAGAGCGGGATCGACCTGATCGCGGACGATATTATCACCGAAAGTCCCGGTGACAGCTTCGATGTCACCGCGAGGATCTTTTCGCTCGTCATTATCTTCGAGAACGACTGCAGCCGGAAGAACACAGAGATGATCATGACGGCCGCGTCGGCTCCGAAGAGCAGCGCCTCGAGCGTGTATGCGCCGCCGTTCACGAAAAAGAGGACGGTGACGCCGTTGTGGGAAAAGAGGGGATTCACTCCGGCGAGGATGACGAAAAAGACAGCCGACGACACGAAAAGACGCGGCTTCGCCGCCCCCGATATCAGAAGATACGAGAGCGCGCCGGAGAACGAGGCGAGCTGGATCAGCGGGTGACGCAGCACTGCGCCGATCGCGGCCACGGATATGAAATACACGGTCAGCAAGACCGGGTGGAAGTCCTTGAATCTGATCATTTCGCGGTGATATCCCGGAGTGTTTCAGCGGGCGTCCGCCTCGAAGGCGATGACGTAGCGCCAGAGTATCTCGTCGCCGTCGTGCAGGACGTATTCCCCGCAGCCGACTCCGGCCCTTTTACCGTTTACGTAATATGTCCAGCCCGACAGCTGTCCGCGGTCGAACTCGTAGAGATAGGCGATGCCTCTTATGTACGCGCCGCCTCCCGTCCCGCTCCGGTCGAGCTGGAATCCGTATGCGGCGGAGGCGTCGTTCAGGATATCGAGGACGGTGTCGCCCTCGCCGATCTCGAATCTTTCTCCCGACAGCAGCATACCGTCGGCCGGGTATCCGTCCGGGAGTTCGCCGCCGGCGCCTGACGCGTCGACCGTCAGTACGACGGTCCCCGCCGGATCGGTCTTGACAGGTTTTTTGTAATGGTCGTCGACCGACTCGAATCTTACGAACAGCACCGCGGCCGCGACGGTAAGAACGGCGGCACCGACGGCGATGAAGTTCTTGAAGTTCCTCTTTTTGAAAACGAAGAGCATCGCACACGCGATCCCGCCCGCGGCGAATACCGCGCACAGGGCGATCGTCTTTGCCGCGGAATGCGCGTTTTTGCCCTCACCGTCCGCGTTCCCTCCCGTGTCCCGGGCCGTTCCGGACGATGTCGCATCTGCCTTTCTCGGCGGCTCCGCGTGCGCGGGATCGGCTCCGTCCGATACGAACAGGGGACCTCTGCCGCGCAGGAAGCAGAGGTAGGCGGTGTAGGCCATGAGCGCCTGGGACGTCGCGGTGGCATCGAACCCGCCGCCCGGGGCGTGGCTGTATCCTCCTCCGTCGACGGCGAACGATTCGATCGAATCGAACAGCGTCTTTCCGTTCTTTATGAATTCGGGAGCCGTCATTGCGTCGATGCCGAGGGCGGACAGCGCTATGACAGTCTGTGAGGCGCTCTCGGGGTTCTCCGCTCCCATCGAGGCCATGCCGCCGTCGTCATACTGCATCGACGACAGCTTCGCGAGAGCGCCCGCTACAGCGCTCTCCACGCCCTCTTCATTTTTGTGAGACGCGAGGGCCGAGAGGACCATGGCTGTTATGTCGGCGTCGGAATACTCTCCCGCGACGGCCCATCCGCCGTCTGCGAGCCTCAGGGAGAGCAGAAGGGAGATGCTCTCATCATTGCTCCTCGCGTCCGACCTGTATCCGTTGTTCATGAGGTGGATCGATGATATGAGGGGAGAGATCGCAGCCCCCGCCTCAACGCAGCCGCCGAGCGCCTCGAGGATGAGGCTGTCGGTCCCGCCCGTGAGGGCGACGGCGATGGCAGTTCTCGCGCGTTCCGCTCCGGCAGGCGGAGCCGCCACCGACGCCGCGGCGCCCCGCAGATATGTCTCGAACATGTCGGCGGGCAGGCCGTATCTGTACAGCGAGAGCGCGATCCAGTCGATGCACGGGACACTGCCGTATTCGGCATTCAGCAGCCCGGCGGCGTTTTCCGCCCCGTATCTTTCGCACAGCGCGGATACGGCAAGCCTTATCCGCTCCTCAGAGAAGCTCTCAGCCGAAAAGGCCGCCGTCACGCTCTCCCCTCCGGCGCCGGCCGCCCGAAGCGGCGCGGCGGCAGGCAGGAGTGCGGTGAAGAGTATGACGGCGGATAAGAGACTGATTATGCTTCGCTTTATTTTACGCTGACTGTGCATACCGGCGGGACTAGCACCGCATCGGCGGAGACGGCGCTGATCACATGTCTGCCTTTTCCGAGCTTCAGGACCGCTTTGCCTTCGGCGTCGGTCGTGATTCCGGTCTTTTCGCCGTCGACGGTGATCTCGGCGCCCTCAAAGGGCGCGCTGACGGGAACGAACGAGGCGTCAAATCCCACTGCGGAGAGGACCAGCGTGAACTCTGTGTTCTTCGCGATGTCGAGCGAGGCTTTGTCGAAGAAGCAGTATTTGTCCGAATAGTTCACGGTATCGGTGTATACGAATGCGTTTACGCGGTCGCCCGCCTTCAGCGGATCGGCAAGGGACATAGCCATTCCGTCGTTCACGTAAAAGCCGAATCCTCCGCCGTTCTCGGTGCCCCAGAGCCTGACCAGCGAAAGGCCGTAATCGCCGGTCTCAGCCTTGTAACCGGCAGCCGAGCCACCTTCGTAAGCGGCGTCGTGAGCCGCGGCAAGGGCGTCGCTGACTGTGAGCGCTCCGTCTCCGTCGGCGTCGGATAAAGTGACCGCCTTGGCGGCCAGCACGAGTTTTCCGCTCGCGTCGGCTATCGACACGTACACGGCGTTCTCGGGGATCTTCTCCTCCTTTTCACCGCACGCGGAGAATGAGAGCAGCATGAGTGCCGCGAGGAGGAGCGCCGGCATCACCCGGCAGAAGACTGATGTTCTTACGGTTTTCAAACGAAGTACCTTCTTTCTGTATAATCTTTTTGATAATGATATTATATCATCAAAGCCGGTTTTAGTCAACCTTAATGTGCGCTTTTTCCTCTCTGTGGGCGAGAGACGGTCAGCCGTACGCACGGGCGTCAGCACGGCTCAGACGGCGGTCCGGGAACGGAAGAGAAGAATCTGTTGACAAAAGGGCGGTGTTGATCTATAATAATGCCGTGATCATATCCGTACAGTCCCTGCGAATAGACCTGGTCCGGACGCGGACTGAGCGGATAAGAAAGAGTTTTTACATTAAAGAGAGGGCTTCCGATGAAAAAGAAAGAGAAAAACAGGGTCTTGGCTTTCTCCGCGGTGCTGGCCGCGGTGATGATCTTCGCGCTTGCGCTGCCGTTCTCGGCGTCGGCAGAGACTTTCAGCGCCGATATCGGCACCAAAACCGACATACTCGACATGGAGATAGGTAACTTCAAATCACGTGCCGGCGGAGAATTCGGAATGACGGAGATCCAGATGACCGACGGCGTGATAGCCGCCGACGATACCACGAGGGTCTTCTGGAACGCGAAAGCCGTTGCCGACCGGGCCGCGTCCGCCGTCTACGAGAACGACGGCGGAGACTACAGGTACAAACTCACAGACGGCACCGAGAAGGCCTACTTCTACGTCGTCGAGTTCACCGATCTGCGCGCCGACGTCGACAGCTTCGCGATCTATTTCAACACCGACGCCAAACAGGACAAGGCGGAGGACAGATATCCATCCGAGTACATCGACTCGAGCTTCGATATCCTTGTCTCCTCCGACGGAGGCAAGACCTTCAGCGTCGCGTGGTCGTCGGTCCCGCTGACTCTAACGGCCGACGGTACCGGTGTCGAGAAGATGGCGGGGCTTACGGAGTTCGAAAAGGGCGGCGGCAATACGAAGGAAGAGAAGATCACGAACAGTGCCGGCGAAGTGCTCGACACCTACAGGTACATCGAGGCCGACTTCGACAAAAAATACGAGAAGGTCGACACGGTAGTCTACGCCTGCAGCGCTCTCAGACGGAACACGTACGAAGATCCCGCTCCTCACTGGTGGGCGTGCAGGATCTCGGAATTCGACGTATACGGCGAAAAGCTGCCCGAAGAGACCACCCCGGAGGCCACGACGGCCGAAGTAACGACGGCTGGCGACGATACCGGCGCCGTCGCTGCGACGGAACCGGATGCCGGGACTTCCGGACCTTCGGGAGATGTGACGTCTTCCTCGCCGCAGGTCACGACGGCCGCTGAAAGCGGCTCGGACAAGGGATGCGCGTCGTTCGGCGCGTCTGCCGCGGCAGCCCTGATCGCTGCAGTCGCCGCGGGCGTCATCATTCCCGGATCCAAAAAGAACAGAGCGTAATCCTGTCATTATTTAAAAACCGCCGCGGTCACTTACGGACCGCGGCGGTTTTTAACGTCAGCCGTATCAATTTTCTCCGGAAGGAACTGGTATGTCGGTCTCGTATCCTACGTGAACTCGAGGACTCCGAGGGGGTATCCGTCAGACCGATTTGTTCTTTTTCTTTTTGTTCCTGACCGAAACGGCTATGATCACGACGATGATGATTATTACGACGATTATGATCAGGAGCCAGATGAAGATGCAGAGGCCGAGAGGCTGCGGGCAGAAGTGGCAGATCGGACACTTGGTGCCGACTCCGCTCGGATTGCCGTCATCGAGGTGATTTCCCGTTCCGGCCTCGCCCGGATTATAGCCTATGTCGTCGGTCCCGAAGGAGATGGTCTTCGACCAGTCGGAATAGATATCTCCGTCAAAGTATTTCGGATGGTCGTATCTGTATCGGCAGCGGAGCTCTATGACCGAGTCCTTCGGAACGTTAGGCCGCTCTTCGTTCGCGAGATTGAAGAGGGCGGATTCCATCTCTCCCGCTTTTATTATCCAGTCGCCCTGAAGCTGGACGAACTCCGCGTCGCCCTTTACGCGGGCCCAGACCTCGATCGTGATCCCGCCGCCGTCGGCCTCGACCTTCGTCGCGTTCGCCATGAGGGCGTCGGGTACGGTCAGCGTGAAGGCGACGACAGGGTTGTCGTTGAATTCCTTGTCGGTCATGTGCAGGCTCGTGATGACGGGCGCGGCCAGATCGTCCTTGGTCAGCGCCCCGAGCTTTTCCGCATCCTTGCCAACGCTCGCGATATTCGACCAGTCGGAGAAGTAGTATTTGTCTGGCGTGCCTTCTTTTCTCACTGTCACGACGAAGCGCGCGCGGAAATACATCGTGTGCTTCGTGTAGTCGATGCGCAGCAGTTCGTTCGCGGTGTCGTAGGTGTACTGTTCGGGTCTCAGCTGTTCCTTTACACCGGGGGTATGCGTTTCCGGATTGCCCTTCCAGCGCTCGTCGTTCGGCACGCCGCGGGTGACCCAGATATCCTGCACCGTTTCGGTCGCGTTTGCCAGGCCGCCGTCGACAACGTCCCATTCGCTCCAGCGCGCGTTGCCGTCCGAGTCTTTGCCGAGACCGTGATACTCGTCTCCGTCCCAGTACTTGGTGTAATGCCAGCCGGATACGCTGTCGCCGACGTCGTCAAGCGCCCAGTCGACCTGAACGCTCATCCAGATATCGTCGCAGCCGTATTTTTTCATGAACTGCTCGGTGGTTCCGTTAAGTCCGGCGTTTTCCTTGTTCTTGAAAAACGCCGTCATTTCGTTGCTCAGACTGTAGCTCAGGTTCGTCGTCGTAGGGGAATCGTTTTCCTCCATCCATACCGCCGTCACGTACGCCGGGGCGGCGAGATCGAAGGGGAGTTCTCCCGCGGCCGGCGCGAACACCGCGAGGCAGGGCAGGAGCAGCAGTACCGCTAGAATTACCGGTATGATCTTCTTCATTTTTGTGATTCCTTTCGTTGATGCGACAGGTGTCGCGTTGTGTCTGACGGCGCAGGGGGCGCCCTCGTTTTTTTGTTTTATTGAAATCACATAATTATACATTATTGCGGGCGCTTTGTCAAGACACAGCAGACGGAGAAGAGGCAAGGTCACCTTCTGATGCAGTCGGCGATCTCGTCGAGGGCGACGTCGCAGACGCTGTTGCGCTTCTTCGCGGTGTTCTCGCGGTTTTTTTTCAGTGTGAGGTTCCGGACGATCCGGCGATCATAATTGCACAGTCCGGCCCGCTGTCACGGTATTATTATACAAAAAAATCATCCACGGGTCAATACGCGCGGTCGAAACACAAGCCCGGGATCCGACTTCTTCAATGTTTTTTTACGCCTTGCACCGGTCCCGGCGTCCCCGGTGCGATTTGTACCTTTACATTTTTTCTCGGAGCATATATAATATTATCAGTGAGGTGTTGTATAAATCGGTCCGGGACCGGAAAGGAGGCTCTTGCGGCGGGTGGATATCGGGAAGAAGATCGCAGAATTGCGCATTGAGCAGGGGATGACGCAGGAATCCCTGGCGCGGAAGCTAGCGGTGTCGCGCGAGCTGGTCTCAAAATGGGAGCTGGGGCAGAGAAGGCCCGACTTCGCGACGATCCGTCGGATCGCGGAGGTCTTCGGAGTGTCTCCCGACGATATAGCTGATATGAACGGTCTTGTGTTTGCCGAACTTGACGAATGCCTTCCGGAAGGCGTTTCGCTGCCGCGCGAGAGACTCGCGGAGATCCTGAACGCCGAGCTGGGGAGTATGAAGCCCGCCGAGGCTGGTATCTTTCTCAGGAGATACTATTATCTGCAGAACACTTCCGAGATCGCTGAAGCCTTCGGCATACGCGAGAATCAAGTCCGGAGCATCCTGTCAAAAACAAGGAAAAAGATAAAAAAGACGATAAAGGAAAAGGAGGGGGAACGGAAATGAAACGGACAGACATATTTGACGCGCTTTGCGATATAGACGAAGCCCTGCTGGATCGCAGTCTCTCTCCGGCGGCCGGGCGAGGCGCGCAAGCCCGGCGCAAATGGCCGGTCCTGGCGGCAGCGGCGGTCCTGGCGGCGGCTGCTTTGTGCGTACTGATTCCGCTGATACTCAGGCGTAGCCGCCCGGCAGGACCGGATGAACCTGGTCCGGACATACCGGCGTCGGTGTTCGACGGTCTGACGGTCTCGGGAGAGGTCCCCGACTGGTATCTTCCGGGCGAGCTGAATGTATTTGCCGTCTCGGTCGACAGGTCGAATCTTTCCTCGGTGTCGGCTGCAGGTGCGGAGGGCGCCGGGATCCTTTCGCTCGCCGCGACAGACACCGGCATGACGGCCGCAAAACTGCTGCCGTTCACCGGATCCCAGGTCAAGACCGCCCTGTATGACCCGGCCGCGGGCGGATCGGCGCCGGTCCTTCCTCTCGCCTTTTATCCGGGCAGATTCGGAGACGCGCTCGTGCTCGACGAGATCCCGTACGATCCGGGACAGAGCTTTTCAAAAGGTTCCTTGGCGGGCGAATACCAGATCATCGGGGATCCGGGCAACGATTATATCGAGGTCTCCACGCGGGACACAGAGAGCGAACACTACTACTGCGCCGGTCAGTTCGTCAACCTTCATACCGGAGAGTACATCTGTCTCCACCACCGCATCGCCGAAAAGATGGGCGTCGAAATCATCAAAGAGGATATCGGCGGGGCTCCGACGCATCTTATCGACACATCCTATCTGTTCGGGAACAGATGCTTCGTTCAGATACATATCCGCGAAGGCGTACAGCCCGAGCCCGGCTTCGAGGGAAAGTGGTGGACGACCGTAACGAGCTTCTATCTCTATTCTCTGGATGACGATACGCTGACCCCGCTCCCGGCCGAGATGGAAATGGCCGTGATCAACATGTATTACCGTGTGTTTGACGACGGGGAGCTGATCGTTTTTGTCGACGGGACACAGGGCGTCAGCTGGGACGTGAACGTCAGTAAAGGGCTGAAGATCGCCGAACTGACGGAGAACGGCAGCTTCTCGGTGACCGGCCTCCCGGCTGAAAGCGGGGAGCTCGCCATGAGGAACGGCGGGGTATTCATGACGGAGGACCGGAGGTTCGCCGTCTACGCCGCGCCGGTCGGGACCGGGGAGGACGGACTTCCCGAATATCTCCCGATCCAGCTGTCAAACGAAGCCTCATTCCGCGTATTCGACAGGGAAACCGAAAAATACACCGATCTGCGCGGGAGATTCATAGCGCTCTCCCGGGATTCCGGGTACG
>JAFTCN010000049.1 GCA_017454675.1 Clostridia bacterium | reverse complement strand
GCCGCTGCCGGCAGTTCCCCCCTCTCCTGACGTCTCAGGATGGACCGTGATGTCTTCCGCCGTCCCGGAGTCCGGCGCCGCGGTCTGCGGAGGATACGCTGCCGTTTCCGCAGGATACGCTGCCGGACGCCCGGAGCTGTCCGGAACGGCGGACATACCGCCGCCTCCTGTCCGTCCGAAGCGCGGGAAGATTAGCGCCGCGGCAAGCGCGATGAGCACCGCCGCTCCCGCAGCCGCTATGACGGACGTCTTCCTGATTGTGCCGCTGTTTTTGCCCATTTCAGCATCCTTTCTCAAATGAGAAGGCGCCTATGACACATTCTTCTCATTTATTGCTCTTTTTTAATTCATTTTTCGTTAATATTTCGTTCATCATTATTTTACAACACAAATGCCTTTTTGTCAACAGTTTTTTTGCATTCGCTATTTATCCGTAAGGATCCTGGGCATGCCCTGCGGGGAGACTCTCCGCCCGGGCCCGGCCTCCCGGGGCACGTCAGATCCGCCCGTACGTCATTTCACACTTGACACGGCGCGTGAAAACCTGTATAATTGAAAACAGCCGGATGGCACCGGCGGCGGTCTGCGCCCGGGCGGAAAAAGCCCGCCGCGGAACGGCCCGTCGGCGGGCAGAAATATTTCACGGGGGAGCGTCACCATGGCCGAAAAGAGCATACGCGAAACGATAGAAGAGTGCGCCGGCAGGACCGGATTCTGCTCGATCCTCAACAGGTTCGAATACAGCTACAGACACATACTCCCCGTCAGGGCCGGAGAGAAGCGATTCCTCGCGCTGCAGGAATCCGAGTTCCGCTTCGACGGCTATATCATCGAGGACTACGCGACGGTAGACAGGGCCGTCCCGGCGGACGAGCGCTTCTCAGAGATCGCGAGGCTCGAAGGCCTGCTCGACGGTCCCGAGGCCCCTCCCGTCGAGCTGTCGTCCTACCGCAGCATCTTCGCTTTCCTGTGCAACGCGGGATACAACGTCGAGATAGAGACGGGAACGCCGGGCGGAGGCGGGATCTCCATCTTCACAGGCAGGGTCACGAACTGTACCGAACACGATTTCAGGCTGCTCCGCTTCGGGATCGACTGCCGCTGGGACAACTTCCCGGTGACCGTGTGGTACGACGATCTCCGCGTCGTGAGGTTCGGCTCGAAATACCTTGAGATGTATTCGAAGCACCTGCCCACCTGCCCCGTCAATCCGGTCAGATTCAACTTCTGACGGATACAACAGGACCCCGCCGTGCGGCGGGGTCCTGTTGTATCCGGGGGATGGGAGACTGTCAGCGTCTCTCCTTTATTTTCTTCTCCAGAAGTCCGACGAAAGCGTCGAGGGTCATGTTCTCGGTCTCGTCTGTGTCGCGGTCTCTGACCGACACGGTGCGCGATTCGATCTCGTTCTTTCCAACGATCACCATGTACGGCACCCTGCCCACCTGACGGGCCTCGCGGATCTTGTATCCGATCTTCTCGTTCCTGTCGTCGAGCTCGGCGCGGATGCCGAGATCGCGGAGCTTCCGGAACACCTCTTCCGCGAAAGCGGTGTCGGTGCCGGGGAGGGTCAGGACCTTCGCCTGGACCGGCGCGAGCCAGACCGGGAAGCGGCCCTTCGTCTCCTCGATGAGATAGGCCATGAAGCGGTCGAGCGAGCCGAGGATCGCCCTGTGTATGACGACGGGCGTCTTCTCGGCGCCGTCGCTGTCGATGTACTTGAGGTCGAACCTGGCGGGCAGGCAGAAGTCGAGCTGGCAGGTCGAAAGGGTGTATTCGGCACCGACGGCAGGCTTGACGTTTACGTCGAGCTTGGGTCCGTAGAAGGCGGCCTCGCCGATCTCCTCGGTGAAGTTGATGCCCAGCTGCTGCAGGACCTCGCGAAGCGCGGTCTCGGCGCGCTCCCACATCTCGTCGTCATCGTGGTATTTCTTCTTGTCGGCAGGGTCGCGCAGCGAGAGCACGCAGCGGTAGTCGGTGATGCGGAAGTCGCGGTAGACGTCGAAGATCAGATCGACGACCCTCGACACCTCGTCCTTTATCTGCGACGGCGTGACGAACAGGTGGGCGTCGTTCTGGCAGAAGTGACGGCCGCGCTCGATGCCCTTGAGCGTTCCCGAAGACTCGTATCTGAAGTCGTGCGCGATCTCGCCGATGCGCAGCGGGAGAGTGCGGTATGAGCGGGGACGGCTGGCGTATATCATCATGTGGTGCGGGCAGTTCATCGGCCGCAGCACATAGCGCTCGCCCTCCATCTCCATCGGCGGGAACATGTTCTCCTTGTAATGCTCCCAGTGTCCGGAGGTGATATAGAGGTCGACGGTCCCGACGCAGGGCGTGAGCACGTGCTGGTATCCCAGTGCGCGCTCCTTTTCCTTTATGTAGTTCTCGAGTTCCTGCCAGACGGTGTATCCGGCGGGAAGGAACATCGGAAGTCCGCGGCCGACCAGGTCGTCGGTCATGAACAGCTGCATCTCGCGGCCGATCTTGCGGTGGTCGCGCTCTTTTGCCTCGGCGACCTGCTTCTCGTATTCCTCGAGTTCCTCGGCCGTTCTGAAGGCCACTCCGTTGATCCTGGTGAGCATGCGGTTCGAGGCGTCGTTCTTCCAGTAGGCTCCCGACTGCTGGGTCAGCTTGAATGCCTTGAGGGCCTTTGTGTAGCAGAGATGGGGCCCCGTGCACATGTCGACGTAGTCGCCCTGCCCGAAGAAGCTGATCTCGGCGTCCTCGGGGAGGTCTCCTATATGCTCGACCTTGTATGTCTCTCCCCTTTCGGACATGAAGCGCACAGCTTCCTCCCTGCCGAGTATGAAGGGCTTGATCGGAATGTTCTCCTTGACTATCTTCCGCATTTCGGCCTCGATGCGGGCGAGGTCGTCATCCGAGAGCTTCACGTCCCCGAGATCGACGTCGTAGTAGAAGCCGTGCTCTGTGGCGGGGCCGTAGCCGAACTTTGCTCCGGGATACAGGCGTTTGATCGCCTGAGCCATGATGTGAGAGGCGGAATGCCGCAGTACCTGCAGCTCCTCCTCCGCCGGACAGTCGCTTACGACGCCGTGTTTGTCGATTATCTTCATTTTTGTGAGAATTCCTTCCGCAGTGAGTTTTCCTCCGCGCGGCGGGCGGCCGCCCGCCGCGCGAAACAGATTAATTAAGTATTATATCACAATCAGTTTTGAAATGCAATTATTTTTTCCGCTGCGGGCTCAGAGGCCCTCGACGAATATCTCGTGCAGGCAGCCCTTTCCGCGCACGTGGTAGCCGACGAAAAAACGGCCGCCGATATGCGAGATGTTCTCGGTCTCCTTCTCCGACGTCTCGCCGTCGGGCAGCGGGATGCGTGTGTGCGCGACGGGTGTGCCCTCCCAGTCGAACACGAGCAGATAGCCGTAGAGCCTGTCGCCTTCGATGTTGCCCCGTCCGGTCTGAACGGCGTAGATGTACCGGGAGTCGCAGTCGATGCCCTGTGTCACGTGCCCGTAGTTTCCGAGAGCCAGATAGGCCGTCTCGTTGAAATCGCGGTCGTACACGCACACGTCCATGCCGCCCGATACGCCGGCGGCGTATCTGTCGTACACGGGGTCGTGGGCAAGCGCGAAGATGTTCCTTGAGATCTCGAACGACCGCACGGGACGCAGGGAATCCCGATCGAACACCGTGATCCTTTTCGCGTTCCTTCCGTTGTGAACCACCATAAGCTCGCGGGTCAGGCTGTTCCAGCACATATCGTTCGAGTGGTCAAGCGGATACGGTTCGGATACCGCCGTCCTCTCCCCCGTTTCGGGGTCGATCTTCACGATCCTGGTGCGGTGGAGCTCGGAATGCGAATAGTCGTTCATCTGGTTCTCGTTGCACTGATAGATGTATCTGCCGTCGGTGCAGCCGCCCTGGATCACGTCGAAGCCCTCGGCGACTCCCTCAGGCGGAAGTATCGTGCAGATATGCCGGGCTCCGGTCACTCTTATGTCTTTTCCGTTTTCCATAATGTCCTGTCTTCCTCCGTCTGTACGTATCATTCGGTCGCCGCCGGAACAGCAGGCGTTCCTCCGGTCGCGTCGCCGCGGCGGTCGAACTGGAGCAGGTACAGCTTGTAGTAGTATCCCCTCTCCGCCAGCAGCTCGGCGTGCGTGCCGCTCTCGGTCACCCTGCCGTTCTGGAGCACTATTATCCTGTCGGCGTGCTGGATCGTCGAGAGCCTGTGGGCCACGACGAGCATAGTGCCGATGCTCTTCATCTTCTCGAGCGACGCCTGGATCACCGATTCGGTCTCGGTGTCGATGTTGGCAGTCGCCTCGTCGAGGATCATTATGCTGGGACGCGCAAGCACCGTCCTCGCGAACGACACGAGCTGCTTCTGTCCCTGAGAGAGGTTCTCGCCCCGCTCGATGATCTCCTCGTCGTAGCCGTGCGGCAGTTTCTCTATGAAGCCGTCTGCTCCGACATACTTCGCGGCGTCGACGATATCGGCGTCCGGTATCTCTTCGTCGCGCAGCGATATGTTGGTCTTTACCGTTCCGCTGAAGAGGAAGACGTCCTGCAGCATCTGCCCGACGGCCTTCCGCAGCGACTTGATCTTTATGTCGGCGACATCGATGCCGTCGATCAGGATCTTGCCCTTCTGAATCTCGTAATTGCGGACGATGAGCCCGAGTATGGTCGTCTTGCCGGCGCCCGTCGCACCGACGAAGGCGCATGTCTGCCCGGGCTCGACGGTGAACGAGACGTCGCGCAGGATCCAGTTCTCTCCTTCGTAGGCGAACCACACATGGCGGAACTCTATGCGGCCTTTGACGTCGGTCAGCTCGACCGCCCCCGGCCTGTCACGCACCTCGGGAGCGACGTCCATCAGGTTGAAGATCCGCTCGGAGGCCGTCATAGCCTTCTGCACGCTGTTGAGCTGGTCGGCCAGCTGCTGCAGCGGGTTGAAGAACTTGCCGAGGCAGAGGTAGAAGGCGAAGATCCCGCCGGGCGAGAGCCCGAGGGAGACGCCCATCCAGAAGATGAGGGCCATCGTGGAGACGTATATGAAGGTCATGAGCGGCCGGTATACGCCGAACGCCCTGACGATGCGGAAGCGCGAGCGGCGGAGGGTTTCGTTCTTCTCCGAGAACTCCTCATCCTTTTTCTTCTCGCGGTTGAAGATCTGCGTGATCCTCATTCCCGAGAGGTTCTCAGACATGAAGCTGTTGAGGTCGGAGATGTTCTTGCGTTCATTCCTGAAGCGGCGTCCTATGACCTTCGAGAAGACCATCGAAGCCGCGAATACCGCAGTGATCGGTATGAGCATGACGAGAGAGAGCTTTACGTTCACGGTGAACATGATGACGTATACGCCGATTATCGTCATGACGTTGCGTATGACGCTGACTATGACCTGCGTGAACAGATCGCTCATCGACTGCGTGTAGGACGTCACGCGCGTCACGAGTGAGCCGACCGGCATCTCGTTGAGCTGGTTCTGGCTCATATCCTCGATGTGCGTGAACACCTCGGTGCGCAGCTTCAGTATTATGTTCTGCCCAGCCTTCTGCAGGACCATGGATTCAGCGTAAAGGAAGAGATTGTTGACGATGCAGATGGCGAGATATACCGCTGTGAGGACAAGTATGTACTTCAGATCGATCGCCGGCGCGGTGAGACTGTCGGTTATCCGCTCGAACACGAGCGGCATGATGACGTCGAGCAGAACGTTTATGACGATCAGTATCCCGGAGAGCAGGAAGCGAGGCCATTCGAGACGCATGTATTTCACATTGCGTGCGAACAGCTTCCCGGCGGGTATCTTTTTGTCGCCCTTCAGTTTTTCCTTTTCTTCGACTTCCTCGATGTAGTCATCCATCCGCCCTCACCCCGCTTTCGTCGCCGGTCCCCGATACCTCTTTCTCGAGTTCCTGGAGCATGACCATTTTTTTGTAGGTGGGAGAGCTCAAGGCGAGCTCCGACGGGATTCCGAACGCCTCGAGACGTCCCTCGTTCAGCACGATGATGCGGTCGGCGTGTGCGACGGTCGAGACCCTCGACGCTATTATGACCGTCGTCTTCCCGGCGCGGAGCTTCCTTATATTGGCCAAGATCTTCTCCTCGGTCCCGACGTCCACCGCCGATACCGAGTCGTCCATCACCATTATCGGGGCGTCCTTGAGGTATGCCCTGGCGATGGATATGCGCTGCTTCTGACCGCCCGAAAGGGTGACTCCCCTCTCGCCGGTAAGCGTTTCGTATCCGTCGGGGAAGGAGTCGATGTTGTCGGCGACATCGGCGAACGCGGCCGCCGCGGCGGCGGCTTCGTGCGTCGCCCCCTCCTTCGAGAAGGTTATGTTGTGCTCGACGGTGTCGGAGAAGAGGAAGTTGTCCTGCGGGACCGCCGCTACGGCATCTCTGACAGACGCCACCGTGCAGTCCATCACGTCCCTGCCGTCGATGAACAGCGTGCCGTCATCGACGTTGTAGAGCCTCGTCAGCAGCGCGAGGATCGTGGTCTTGCCGCTCCCCACGCGTCCCACGACGCCCACCGTCTCACCGGGCTCGATCTTAAGGGAGATATCTTTCAGAGCCGGCTCCGAAGCGCCCGGATAGGTGAAAGTGAGCCCGCGGAACTCGATGCCGCCCCGAACGTCCGACAGGACAACGGCGTTCTCCCTGTCGGTCAGGTCCTCGCCGGCTTCGAGGAAGGCTGTGACGCGCTTCATCGAGGCTCTGGCGCGGCTGAGCATTGTCACGAGCGAACCCAGGGCTATCATCGGCCAGATAAGCGATTCAAAATAGCCGAAGAAGGTCACGAGCTGTCCGGCGGTGAGCGCCACCGGGTGGGTGAAGATGACAACGGGCGAACCAGAGACGGCGGCCCAGACGAACCACGAGCCGAAACCTACTATCACGGCCATGATGACGGCTATGATGATCTCGATGACGACGTCAAAGAACACCGACACCCGCACGAAGGAGATGTTGCTGTCGCGGTTCTTCCGCGCGACCTTCGCGAAGGCGTGCAGCTCGGCGGTCTCCTTTACGAAGGCCTTGATGACCCGTATGCCGCTGAAGTTCTCCTGCGTGAAGTCGTAGAGGCGGTCGTACTCGCGCTGTCTCTCCTCCCACTTGAGGCCCATGTACTTTTCGACGAGGACGCCCCAGACGATGATGAGCATCATCGGAACGATCGCGAAGAGAGCCAGGACCCAGTCCATCTTCAGCATCCTGACGATCACCAGTATGCCGAGGAAGAGGGCGTCGACGAGCTGCACGGTGCCGAAGCCCGTGAACTCCTCAACCGTCTCGAGGTCGGTGGTGAACCACGACATGATCGAACCGACCTTGGTCTCGTGATAGTAGCGCTGTGATAGCCTCTCGCTCTTTTCGAACATTTCGTGGCGCAGGCCAGCTTCGATCCGCTGAGAGGCGTTGAAGAGGGTGTAGCGCCAGAGCATCCTGCCGGCGAACATTACGGCGGCGACTGCCATGATCTTTCCGCAGAGCCGCGCGATGAGTCCGGTGTCTGCCGGCGTCCCGTTCTTTGACGAATCGGAAAGATGGTCGATGATCTGTCCTAGCACCTCGGGCTGAAAGAGCTGGACATAGTCGACCGCCACCAGCGCGATGACTCCGAGCAGGTAAAAATACCAGTATTTCAGATAATATTTGTTTACGTATCTGCCTAAAAGCATTTTGATTATATGTCTGCCTTTCCGTTATCCGTCCGGACGCCGGAAGGCTGTCCCGGCGTCCGGCTATGTAGTTACGTCCACCGTTTCCCCGGGGGCGGCGGTATAGTTTTTGTATACGCCGTCCACTCCGACGGTCAGCCAGATCTTCGTCGACGTCGGATTGGTGAAGCGGGTCATGTCGAGAGTCCATCTGAGCGAACGGTAGGCGGCTATGTAGTCGATTATGTCGATATTGGTGGCGTACCATACATCGTCGCCGTGTCCGCCGGCGGTCTCCGCGAATCTTTCGATGAGGTCCCAGTTGCCGTCCCTGTCGAACTCGAAGGTATGGCCCCAGAGATAGAAGAGCTGCGGCTCGTGGCGGGCTTCCTTATCCAGGAATTTCCCGAGCAGTTCGAAGAGCGCGGGCTCGAGGTGCTTGCAGGTAGGGTCGAGCAGGAGCGGGAACTCGGGGATCCTGAAGTCCCGGGTGGGCCTTACCGTCCTGCAGTAGGCGATCCCGCATGTCTTCAGTATATTCACCACGGTGTCGCTGAAGGTCCCGTAGGGATACGCCATGCCCCGGATCGGGCCTCCGAAGATCTCCTCGGCCGCGACCCTGTCCTTATACACCTCGGAAAGAGCGATCTCAGGCGGGAGCTGATCGAGGTAGGGGTGGGTGAAGCCGTGGATCGCGACCTCCATACCGCTGTCCCGGTACGCGGAGACGATCCCGCTGCGCGACATGCGGCGGTGTACAGTCCCCGCCGGATACACCTTTCCCTCTGGTGCCAGCACGCCGAAATTGACGTTGAAGGTGCCGTACAGGCCGTTTTTGTGCATTACTTCGATAAGCCTGACGTCGGATTCGACGCCGTCGTCGTAGCTGAGCGTCATGGCTTTTGCGCGCCCGCCGGGAAATCTCATGAAGATATTCATGTTCTTTTGTCTCCTTCCGGATCATTTTCGCCGGCGCCCGCCGGGAGGCGGACAACCGCACGGAACAACTCGTAAAATTATATACTATCTGCTGAAAAAAGTCAATATAAAGAACAGCCTGCGCGGTTTGAGCCGTCAACGGGGCGAAAAAAGGCAGACATCCCTGCCTGCCCTTTTCAAAAACGCTGTGCCTCCGGTGCCCGGCGAGTGCCGGGATCCGGCATGACGCGGCATGACCTGATAACGGCAAATGCCGTTCTCATGCGAGATTTCAGAACGGCATCTGCCGTTCTGAAATCTGTCAGCCGATGAGGCTCATGATCCAGTCGATCAGATTGAACCTGCTGAAGACGACCACCGTCACCAGCGAGATGACCGACATGATCTTGATGAGGATGTCGAGCGACGGTCCGACGGTGTCCTTCAGCGGGTCTCCGACGGTGTCGCCGACTACCGCGGCGTCGTGCGCCGGGCGTCCCTTCCCGTGGCCCTTTATCGCTCCGGTCTCGATGTACTTCTAGGCGTTGTCCCACGCTCCGCCGGCGTTTCCGGTGAAAATCGCGAGCATGATCGCGGAGATGGTCGCGCCGAGCAGTATGCCTGCGACGAATTCGGCTCCGAAGAGGAATCCGCAGATCACGGGGAACGCGATGGCTATGACGGCCGGCGTCCGCATCTCACGGAGCGCACCCTGCGAGGAGATCTCGATGCAGGTCTTGTAGTCGGGAAGCACTTTGCCCTCAAGCAGGCCCTTTATCTCGGCGAACTGGCGTCTTACTTCGTCGACCATCTTCCTTGCGGCTTTGGCGACGGCGTCGATCAGCATGCCGGAGAACATGAACGGGAGCGCGGCTCCGATGATCGCTCCGGCGAGGGTAAGCGGCTTTATGATGTTGAGAGAGATCGAATCAAGGGCGCCTTTGACGATGTCTTCCACCGGCTTCGACGTAGCGAAGAGGTAGGATGACATCATCGACATGGTGGCCAGGGCGGCCGAACCGATGGCAAATCCCTTACCGATCGCGGCGGTGGTGTTGCCCACGCTGTCGAGTTTGTCGGTGATCGCTCTGACTTCGGGGTCGAGGAAGCTCATCTCGGCGATGCCGCCCGCGTTGTCGGAGATCGGGCCGTAGGTGTCGACCGAGACCGTCGTCGCGACGAACGAGAGCATGCCGAGCGCTGCGATCGCTATGCCGTACATTCCGGCTACGAGATAGGACGAGTAGATCGCGATGCCGAGCACGGCGCAGGGATACATGCAGGAGCGCATGCCGAGCGCAAGGCCCTGGGTGATCGTCAGTGCGGGACCGTCGACCGACGCCTCGGAGATGAGCGTCGTCGGCCTGTAGTCATAGCTCGTGTAGAATTCGGCGATTATCCCGATAACGATGCCGGCGACGATGCCTATCGCCGCGGTAACGGCTGGCGAGACCCATCCGGCCTTGAATTCGACGGTGTCGAATACCGAGACACCGGGAACGCCGGCTTCCGCGCCGCTGTATTTTCCGAAGAAGAGGTAGGAGAGAGCGAAGGCTCCGACGATCGCGAGACCGGCGGATATCCAGGTCGCGAGGTTGAGTTCCTTATGAGGGTCGTCGGAGAGCTTCTTCCTGACGAGCAGCGAGGCGATGCCGAGGACGCAGGCTATGATGCCGACGCCGGCCAGCACGACCGGGAAATAGAGCATCGAGCGGAGGAGCTCGGCGTTCTTGAAGACGTTCTTCGCGAAGAGCTCCGCCGCGAGGATCGCGGACGAGAGTATGGCGCTGACATAGCTCTCGAGCAGGTCGGAGCCGAGTCCGGCCACGTCGCCGACGTTGTCGCCGACGTTGTCAGCTATCGTGGCGGGGTTGCGGGGGTCGTCCTCCGGAATGTGGGCCTCGGTCTTGCCGACGCTGTCGGCTCCCATGTCCGCGGCCTTGGTGTAGATGCCTCCGCCGACCCTGTTGAAGAGGGCGATGATGGAGCAGCCGAGCGCGTAGCCCGAGATGGTCATCGTGAATGTGGTGGGCAGGTTGTATGCGGGGACGATCAGGTGGAGGATGCTGTTCTGCCTGCCGGCTTCATGAGCCTTCCCCACTATGTCCTCGATCTGCCCGAGGCCGAGTCCGAAGACCATGTACACGATGAATATGCCGAGCAGGGCAAAACCGCCGACGCACAGTCCCATGACCGATCCGCCGCGGAAGGCCACTTTCAGCGTGCTTCCGAGGTTCTTCGTCTGCCTGGCTCTGTTAGTGACCCTGACGTTCGCGTATGTGGCGATCTTCATGCCGACGTAACCGGCGCATTCGCTCATCGCCGCGCCGAGCAGGAAGGCGATCGCAGCCTGCCAGGAGACCAGCAGGGCTATGACGGCCGCGACGATCAGCGCGACTGCCACTATCAGCTTCAGTTCGTAGTTCACAAAGGCCTTTGCCCCGATCCTTATGGCCGAAGCTATCTCTTTCATTCTGTCGGTGCCCTCTTCAAGCTTCTTGACCCTGAAGAAGTTCACTGCCGCGTAAAGCAGCGCAGCGACTGCCGCGCCGAGCACTACGAGGAGAATTGCGGAAGGCATGGAATACTCTCCTTTTTCCTTTTGCTTCAGTTCGCCCCCGCGGCGGTGAGCCCCATGGAAGAAAACATGTGTGAAGCAGTCTGAATTTAGCGGACGTCCGCCCGCCATTGCCCCACACGGATCAGCAAAAAGTATAATGATATATTATAGCCGTATGATACAAAAATGTCAATTGTGTGTATTTACAAAAAAGGTGTCTGAGAGCAGGCCTGCTGTTGTGCAATATAACGGGCGCACGGGCCCTCACGCATCTTTTTGGCCGGGAAGCGAAAAAACAGTTGAAAAAAGCCCCGAAATACAGTATAATAATTATATATTTTTGTTTAGGAGCGCCGCCCGGCGCAGGACGCCGGCGAAAGCTCATCGGGGACGGTGATCTGAGTGGTTACAGGCAAGAGGACAGGATTCGACAACGACATGTACCTCCGGCTGCAGTCGGAAAAGATACGCGAAAGGATAAGCGCCTTCGGAGGAAAACTATATCTCGAATTCGGCGGCAAGCTCTATGACGACAACCACGCGTCGAGGGTCCTCCCGGGCTTCGAACCCGACAGCAAGATGAAGATGCTGCTACAGCTCAGGGATCAGGCCGAAGTGGTCATCGTCATCAATTCCGGCGACATCGAAAAGAGCAAGAAGCGGAGCGACATCGGGATCACCTACGACGCCGACGTGCTGCGCCTCACCGACGTCTTCCGTCATTTCGGCCTCAAGGTCACCGGAGTCGTCATGACCTGCTTCGAGGGCCAGCCCGCAGCTCTGTCCTTCCAGAAGAAGCTCGAGGACCTGGGCATGAAGGTGTACCGCCACTATCCGATACCCGGATATCCCTCGAACGTCGAACTGATCGTATCCGACCAGGGCTACGGAAAGAACGATTTCATCGAGACCGAAAAGCCGCTGGTCGTAGTGACCGCGCCCGGGCCGGGCAGCGGCAAGATGGCCGTCTGCCTCTCACAGGTGTACAACGAGATCAAGCGCGGCGTCCATGCCGGATACGCCAAATTCGAGACCTTCCCGATCTGGAACCTGCCGCTGCGCCACCCCGTCAACATTGCGTACGAAGCCGCCACCACCGACCTCGCCGACGTCAACATGATCGACCCCTTCCACCTTGAGGCGTACGGCGCCACCACAGTAAACTACAACCGCGACATAGAGATCTTCCCCGTCCTCTCGGCGATATTCGAGAAGATATACGGGAGCTGCCCCTACAAGTCTCCGACCGACATGGGCGTCAACATGGCCGGCTTCTGCATAACCGACGACGAAGCGGTGCGAAAGGCGGCCAGTCAGGAGATCATCCGCCGCTACTACGCCGCGCGCTGCGCCATCCGCGCGGGCGAACTGCCGGCCGACCTCATAGTCAAGCACGAGCTCCAGATGAAGCAGGCGGGGCTCTCTCCCGCCGACAGGCCGGTCGTCGGCGCCGCGATGGCCAAGGCCGCCGAGACGGGTGCTCCGGCCACCGCCATCGAACTGTCCGACGGCCGCATAATAACGGGCAAGACTTCGAAGCTGCTCGGCGCCACCTCGGCCATGCTCATCAACGCCCTCAAGGCGCTCGCGGGCATCGACGACAGCCTGCACCTCATATCCCCCAACGTCATCACTCCCATACAGCATCTCAAGGTGGAACACCTGGGCAACCACAACCCGAGGCTCCACACCGACGAGGTGCTCATAGCGCTGTCGGTCTGCGCCGTCAGCTCGCCCGAGGCCGAGCGGGCCATCGACCAGCTCGACAAGCTCCGCGGCTGCGACGCCCACTCTACCGTCATCCTCTCGCAGGTGGACGAGAACCTCCTCAAGAAGATAGGAGTCAACATCACCACCGAGCCTGTATACCAGACCAAGAAACTCTATCACAAATAATGGAACAGAAAAGAGACACACAGAAAATCACCCGCACGGCGCCCTCCGCGAAGAGACCTCCGGTCGACCGGAGGACAGCTGTCAGAAGACGCCCGAGCGACAAGGACCCCGCCGAGATCAATATCACAAACATACTGATGATCATCTTCTTCCCGGTGAGCTTCATCTACTACGAATTTCTCGTTCACGCGTCGCTCTTCGGTTTCGGAGACATCTTCGGCTCGTTCTTCGCGTATGCCGTTCTGTTCGGCATCTCGGCCGGACTCGTCGTGTCGCTGATCTGCACCGCCTTCCCGCAGAAGATCAACTACTGGGTGTCGGTCGGGATACTGCTGGTCGTTACGGTATACTTCGGAGTCCAGCTCGTATACTGCAGCTTCTTCAAGGACTTCTTCTACTGGGGCCTTCTTGAGGTCGGAGGACAGATAGCCGTGTTCTGGCGCGAGACGCTCGCGGCGATCTGGAAGAACATCATACCGATACTGCTGCTCTTCGTTCCGCCCGCCGTGTTCGCCCTGATCGGCCGTAAAGCTGTGAAGCCGCTTCCTCTCAGCTGGCTGAAGCGCGGCGTATGCGCCGCCCTCTCGCTCGTTTTCTTCCTCTTCGGACTGGGATTCGTCAATCTACACAAGGATCCGATGGGCGACAGATACGTATACAACGAGGGCTTCATGATGTCCGAGGCGGCATCGCGGTTCGGTCTCTTCACCGCACTGCGGCTCGACACCAAATACACGCTGTTCGGCAACCACTCCGACAGCGGCATCGACCCGCCGTCGACCGTCGTGACGCAGAACTGGAGCGACATATTCGGCACCGGCACCGGCAAGGAGAGCGGGACCGGGACTCCCGCACCCGGCACCGACGCCCCCGGCACGACCGGGATCGGCGGAGAGACGTCGCCAGTCCCGACCGGCGATACCGAGCCCGTGATCACCGAGCCGCCCGTCGTGATCGATACCTCGCCCAACGTGATGGACATCGATTTCGAGTCGCTCATAGCATCAGCCAAGAACAACGATCTGAAGAACGCGCACACCTGGTTCTCAAACCGCGCTCCGACGAACAAGAACGAATACACCGGCATATTCAAGGGCAAGAACCTTATCTTCATTACCGTCGAGGCATGGGCTCCGGCGGCGATAGACAAAAACTTCACGCCCACCCTGTGGAAGATGAAGAACGAGGGATTCGTCTTCGACAACTACTTCTGCTCGATGTGGGGCGCGAGCACCAACACCGGCGAATACGCGAACATAACGGGCAACTTCTACAATGCCCTGGCGCTCTACAAGAGTTCCAAGACATATGAGCCGTTCACTCTCGGCAACCAGCTGAAGAAGCTCGGATACCGCTGCTGCGCCTTCCACAACGGCGAATACACCTACTACGGCCGCGAGGATTCGCATCCGAATTACGGATACGAGTGGTACGGCATCAAGAGCCTCACCGTTTCGGGCAGATACGAAGGCTCGGCGGGCTGGAACGTCACCTTCGAGCACGGCTGGCCCGCCTCCGACAAGGAGATGGCGGACAACACGCTCTCCTTCATCCCGTCGGACGGCAAGCCCTTCCATATCTACTATATGACGATAAGCGGCCACCCGAACGAAACTTTCACCGGGAACATGCAGGCGAGGCGCCACAAGGCCGAGGTCATGGCCGCCGGGCTTCCCTACACCGACGAGAACGCTCTCGCGTACGTCGCGGCCGAGTATGAGGTCGAGCTCATGGTGTCCACCCTGATCGATGACCTCAAAGCCAAGGGCATTTACGAGGACACCGTGTTCGTAATGGCTCCCGACCACTACCCCTACGCAATCTCCCCGAACGACGATAACAACGTCGTCACCCTCTCGCAGCTCTACGGCATAGATGACAGAACTACCGGAATATTCACGAATTACAACCTCTACCGCGCCCCTCTGATCATCTGGTCGCCTTCGATGAAGGCACCGGTTAAGGTATCCAAGGTCTGCTCCGCGATCGACATCCTGCCGACCGTCTCGAACCTCTTCGGACTCGAGTTCGACTCACGGATCATCATGGGGCACGACATCCTCTCCGACGCCGAGGGCTTCGTGATCCTCAACATGAGCAACTCAGGGTCGATCGCCTCGAGCTACAACTGGATCACCGACTACGGATACTTCAGCAACGCCTCGAAGCAGTTCACCCCGTTCCCCGGGATAAACGTGGACGAGAACGCGCTGAAGAGTTCGGGATACCTGACCTATCATTCGAACCTCGTCAACGAGATGTACAAATACTCGAAATACATTCTGAACAACGACTACTACGGCAAGGTGTTCCCTAACAGATAAGGGACAGGCCGTACCGGACGTAAAAAGGAGGACATGCGGATCTTTCGGGCCCTGCGTGTCCTCTTTTTCCGGGCAAGCGAAGAGGAACAGGAGGAATTTAATGGACTATAAGGCCTTTTTCGCGGTCGACGAACTCGGCAACCGCTGCAGGTTCCGTGCCGAAGCGCGCGGGGAGAGCGTCTTTCTCACGCTTAAGAAGGAGCGGTTCGCCTCGGCCGGTATGCTGCGCGTGCTGGGCGACTTCTCGCTCGCGCATACCGGAGAGGACGGGTACTACATCCTCCCGCGCAACATCTCGATGAACGGAGACATCATGGTGACGTTCGGGGAGCGTCCCGACGGCGTTTACTCCTACCGCAAACCGGTCATGGCGTGGTACGGGATCAAGACGCCGCGCGTCACCGCCATGGTGAGGTTCGAGCGCAGCTACCGGGCGGGATTCGAGATACAGCTGCGCGGGGGAGAATACCGTGTCAGCCTTGTTTACGACTTCGGAAGGGACGACCCGCCCTATGAGGACATAAGGCTCGAGGTCATAGAGTTTCCCTCCTCGGCGGGATACGCAGAGATGGCGACCAGGGAGCGCGAACTCCGCCTCGCGCGCGGCGAGATAACGACGCTTGCAGAGAAGTGCGGCAGGCCTGCCGTCGAATACGCGAGGGTGCATCCCCTCATACGGATCAGGATGGGGTGGAAGCAGAGCCCGCCGACGGTGCTCTTCCAGACTCCCGGTAACGAACCTCCGATGTTCGTCGCGTGCGATTTTGCCAGGGTCCGCGACATCGCTGACGCCCTCTCGGCCGCCGGCGTCCCCGGAGCCGAGCTGCAGCTCGTCGGCTGGAACATCGGAGGCCACGACGGCCGCTTCCCGCAGCTCTTCCCCGCCGACGAACGCCTCGGCGGGAACGACGGTCTCCGGAAGACGGTAGAACACGTAAAAGCCCTCGGATACCGAATATCGCTCCACACGAACCTCATCGACGCCTACACTATCGCGGACAGCTTCTCCTACGACGACATCGTCGTCCTTCGCGACGGAACGCTCTTCATGCCTCCTCACGCGCACTACGGCGGCGGGGCGTCGCACCACGTCTGTCCCGTATGCCAGCGGCGCAACAACGAGCGCGACCTGCCCGCCGTCGCCGAACTCGGCACAGACGGCCTGCATTTCATCGACGTCATATCGATCGAAGAGCCCGACGTATGCATGTCGTCGAAGCACCCGTGCTCCACTCTGCGTGGCTGGGAGGAAAAGAGAAAGACCCTGGAGCAGACACGGGACCTGATGGGCGGCGTGTCTTCCGAGGGCTGCTTCGACGGCGTCGCCGGGCAGATAGATTACGGCCTTTACGTCAGCTTCGGCGACGGTTTCGGTCACACCGAGGTGCCATTCTGCGACAGAGTCCTCCCGATCTTCGAGCTGACCTACCACAGCATACTGCTCTACAATCCCACGAGCCCTACGGTGAACTATCCGGTAAAGACACCTGCCGACCGGCTGACCTTCATAATGCGCGGAGGACGGCCGTCGCTCTACATCTACTCGAAATTCCGCACAGGCGGGAGCAAAAACTGGATGGGAGAGACCGATCTGACGGCGGAGGACGGTGAGGCGCTGCGGCGAACCGTGGATGCCGCCGTTTCGGCGTCGGAGGACAGTCTCCGGTTCGCCGACCGCCAGCTCATACCGATGGTGAACTACGAAGTGCTCGGCGGCGGGCTCGAGGTCGCGACGTACGAAGACGGCGTATGCATCGCCGGAAACTTCAGCGACGCCCCGCTGTCATACCTCGGAAAGAGCATCGCCCCGTACGGATATGCAGTTATATGAACCGGGTATCCCGGGGTCCCGAAGGCAGCACGGCCGTGCTGCCTTTATTATTTCTGCCCTTCCTGAGACTGAATGCCGCTTTCAATAATCAGATTCCCCCTTTATATTGATCTTTCTTGTGTTGTTTTCCATACTCAACAGCATGTTTTTCAGACGTTTCAAATACATTCCTCCCGTCGATTTCACGTTTTTTGTTTCATAACTGCGGTTCTTTCCTCAAAAACAAAAGCACCCTTTCGGGTGCAGACAGATTTATTTCACATCGATATTAAAAAAAGCACCCGGAATCGGATGCTTTATAATCAGGTTTCCTTGCGTTCAGTTAACCGCAGGCGATAAATATGACATCCGACAGATATAGAATTTTATCATAATCGTCGCCTCCTCTGGCAATCTGAGTTTTTGTTTACGTTACTATTTTAACAGTTTTTCCGGCTGTTGTCAAGCATTATTCTTTAAGGCAATACCGCACAATTCGCGTGCGTGTATTGGCGAGAGATTTTTGTGCCTGTTTTGACTGAGAAATCGCAGGAAAACAGGCGGTTTTTCAAGATTTCGACGTCATAACAGGCGCAAAAAGAGCCGTCAAGACGCG
>JAFTCN010000048.1 GCA_017454675.1 Clostridia bacterium | reverse complement strand
CCGGCGGGGCACATGCCGGGGTCCTTCACCTTGAACGACATCCCGGAATAACCGAGGTCGGCGAGCTCGGGAATGTGTTCGGCGGACGAGAAGATGTGGTGCACGAAAACAGCCTTCGAAAGCCGTCGCGCCTCGCGGATGTGGCGGATGTCGATCGCGGATATGACCGCGAAACTCTCCATCGAGCGGCGGCGCAGCTCCCTGATGATCATCTCGCAGGTGCCGTCGGTCTTGATCTCGATGAACGGGACGGTCCCGTAGCGCATGCAGATGTCGAAATACTCGGCCATCGTGGGGATGCGCAGCTCGTCGGCCGGCAGCGTGTCCGCACCGACTCCGCAGTCGATGCGGCATTTTTTCAGCTCGTCGAACGTCATCTCGGATATGAGACCTTCGCCGTCGGTCATGGCGTCGACGCTCGCGTCGTGGTGACAGACGGGCACGCCGTCCTTCGTCAGCCTGATGTCGGTCTCAAGGGCCCATACCCCCGTGCGGCAGGAGCGCTCGAACGCGGGAAGCGAGTTCTGCGGAGCCAGCGTATTGCCGCCGCGATGCGCCATAATCAGCGGAGTGCGGTACGAATTCCGCCTGTAAAATATCGGGCCGTCTTCTATCGGTTTCAAAATTCCCTCCCTGACCTGCCTTGAATAGATTCTCATACAGAGTATATTATATCACAACTCGGGTGTTTTCGCTACAAAAATATATCATATGCGCTCTGCCGGTCCCGTTTTGTCAGCCGGGCTCCGTTCCGCCGCATCAGGCCGCGTCACTCCTGCGGTGCGGCGCATCTCTTCCGGGACCGGCTTTCTCCTGGGTCGACCCGGCGCTTCTCCTCCGGGACCTTCCTCTGTGCGTGCTCCGGATGTTCCGCGGAACGGCGCGGCCGTGCGCCGCCCGAAAAGTATGGACTTTTGACCGGCAGTGTGATATAATCTTCTCACAGCGAAAACAACGAAGGAGAATAAAAACAGCACATGAAAAAAACAACGCTTCGCAAATACGCGAAACTCATCGCCAAAGTAGGCGCAAACGTGAGAAAGGGCCAGCCGGTCCAGATCACCGCATCGCCCGAGAGCCATGAATTCGTCGCGATGGTCGCCGAGGAGTGCTACAGACTCGGAGCGAAATACGTTAACGTCGAGTGGAGATACCAGCCGCTCACCAAACTCGCCTTCCGCTGGCAGAGCGTGAAAACGCTATCGACGCTCCCCGGGTGGCAGAAGGAAAAGCAGAAATTCATCTCGGAAGAACTTCCCTGCCGGATCTTCATCTCTTCCGACGATCCCGACGGCCTTCGCGGCGTAAACACGGAGAAGATGCAGAAAGTCAACGCGGCGATCTATCCGATCCTCAAGCCCTACCGCGACGCCATGGAGTCGAAGCATCAGTGGACCATCGCCGCCGTCCCCTCGGAAAAGTGGGCGAAGAAGGTCTTTCCCGACCTTCCGAAGAACAGGGCCGTCGAGGCTCTCTGGGACGCGATACTGAAATCAGTGCACGTCTCGGACGATCCCGAGGGCGACCCCGTGCTCGAGTGGTACCGCCACAACGAGAACTTCAAGGCCCGCTGCGCCTGGCTCAATAAAAAGAAATTCGACTATCTCACATACAAGAGCTCGAACGGAACCGATTTCAGATGCGACCTCCTTCCCCGCAGCAGGTGGTGCGGCGGCGGAGAGACAACCGTCCAGGGCGTGTATTTCAACCCCAACATGCCCACCGAGGAGATATTCACCAGCCCGAAGGCCGGTGCCTGCGAGGGCACGCTGGTTGCGACCAAGCCCCTTTCGACTCAGGGACAGATCATACGCGACTTCCGGATCCGCTTCGAGGGCGGAAAGGCCGTCGAATGGCACGCCGCCGAGGGCGAGGAGCTGCTCGGGCATATCATTAATATGGACGAGGGGGCGTCGAAGCTCGGCGAGCTCGCCCTCATCCCCTGCGACAGCCCGATCAACAACAGCGGGATCCTATTCTACGAGACGCTGTTCGACGAAAACGCGTCCTGCCACGTCGCGCTGGGCAGAGGCTTCAACGACTGCGTCGATGGCTACCCGAACGTAACGAACGAGGAATGCCGCGAGCTCGGGATCAACGACAGCATGATCCATCTCGACTTCATGATCGGAGCTCCCGACATGGATATCACCGGCTATAAAAACGGCAAAGCGACGCCGGTCTTCAAAAACGGCGAGTGGGCCTTCAAGGTCTGACGACCCGTACCGACGCCGCCGGGCGCACCCAAACAACAGCCGGCCTCCGTACCGATGACGGAGGCCGGCTGTTTATTATATCTCAGTTTTCTTTTATCTTTTCGATGAATACCCTGCCGGTCTCGGCGATGAGCTGCAGCCACGGACGGGCCATCCTGTCCTCGGGCATGCGGCTCTGTGAGATCTGGCGGAATGTCTCGAAATCGAGGTCGCCTTCGTATCCGATCTCGGATACCGCGCGGCAGAAGCCCTCCCAGTCGACCGTTCCGGTATAGGGAGCGAGATGGAGATCGCTCTTGCCGTCGTTGTCGTGGATGTGGAACGCCTTGACGCGGCTGCCGAGCGCCTTTATGTAACCGTACTGGTTCCTGCCGACGAGATTGAGATGTCCGGTGTCGACGCAGATGCCGAAGACCTCCCTACCCGCCTTTTCGTTGAGCCTGTCGATGTACGCGACAGCCTCGTGAGGGTCGGAGCAGTGTCCGGCATAGATGGTACCGTCGCAACCGGAGAAGAGGTTCTCGAGGCAGCATACGACGTCCGTCTCCTTCAGTGTGTCGATCAGCCCCTCATACAGGCGGTCGTTGACGGCATCGATGTCCTCCTGACTGTGACCGGTGTCGTCGCGGGTCAGAGACACTCCGTGCACGACGAGCCGGCGGCACCCTATCTCCTGGCAGAAGAGGATGCATTTTTTGTGGATCCCGACGCAGAAATCGGTGAAACCGGGGATGTCCTTCATGTACGAAGGAAAGGGGGAATGCGCCTGGTAGACATACAGTCCGGCCGATCTGATCGCATTAATCTCTCTCTCGAAATGCGCCATGATCTCGGGCATGCTCCGCTCGAAGATGCAGAGCCCCTCGTTCATGTGCGTACGCATTTGGCCGCGGTTGAATTCGGTGTCGATATTGAGATCGACCGAAGAGAATCCGAGTTCTTTAAGGACCCGGTAACCTTCCTCGAGGCCGTAGTGGCTGAAAACACCGCCTGACTGGATGCAAAGATTCATTGCTGTTCTCCTTTTTCCGTTGAAAAAATATTGATTTCCGGTCAAATACCGTTTCCGAAAAATACATCGCCGGGCCGCATCGCTTCCCCGCCCCGTTAGCGGGCGGGACGGTCTCAATACACGCAGCCCTGCCCTCCGCAGGCTCAGTTTTTCACCGCACCGGAGGCAGACCGCGTCTGCGTGCTACGGCGGCCGCGAGCCGCTTCATCCTGTCCGCGGCGTACGGGAAGAACTTCCTGTATCCTTCGCAGAAGCGGTTCAGTCCGTAATCATCCCTGTTGCGCCGGCAGCCGCCCCGGCAGAGATGCCGCCATTCGCAGGCCTCGCACTTCTCGGGAAGCTTTTCCGACTGCTCTATGAACCCTGTCCGGGAACGGTTCTCCTCGATCTCATCGAAGCTGTCGGTCAGGATATTGCCGATCCGGTATTCGTCGAGCGCGTAAAAATCGCACGGGTACACCGAACCGTCCGCCTCGATGAGATACTGAGGCGAACAGACTCCCCGCATCCCGCAGTCCTCAGGCTCGATACCCGCGAGCATGCCGACCCAGTTCTCGAACTCGCGGTTGTACACCTCGCGGTCCGACGTCACGTCGTCATACCACAGATCGAAGATCCGGCAGAGAAAATCCCCGTACCTTTCCGCTCCGAGCGTCCAGGGCGACGCGGCCCCGTCGAGCGGCGCGACGCACGGAATGTACTGCTGCCAGACGAATCCGTTCTTTTTGTAGTAGTTGTAGATCTTCGTCGCCGAGCGGGCGGTCTCGCCCGTGAGGACGGTGAGGACATTGAACTCGGCTCCGGCCGACCTCAGCGCGGCGGCTGCCCGGAGGACAGCGGAATGCGTTCCTTTGCCGTCGGGCCGGATACGGTTCTTATCGTGAATATCGGGGAAGCCGTCGAGCGAGAGACCGGTCAGAAACCTGTTTTCTGCCAGAAAAGCCGCCCATTCTCCGTCGATCAGCATGCCGTTGGTCTGTATGAACCAGGACACCGGCACCGGATCCCCAGACTGCCCGTTGATCCTTTTTACCGAGTCTGCCGCGCTCTTGTAAAAGTCAAGTCCCGCGAGCGTCGGCTCGCCGCCCTGAAATCCAAAGGAAACGGATCCGGCAGCGCCGTTCCGCTCCTTTTCGTATCCTATCGCCTTTTCCGCTATGACGGCGAACGCCCCGGGCGTCATGAAATTTCTGACGGCGTGTTCGCGGTTGGCCATCTCGTCGGTGTAGAAGCAGTATCTGCAGCGGAGATTGCAGGCTCCCGACGCGGGTTTTATCAGAAGATACATGCCGGGAGTCAGTCGTCGTAGTGCTTCAGAAAATCGATCATCTGCTCAAGCGACTCGTATTCGACGGAAGAATTGCTGAACTTGATGCGCTGCGGGTGCACCATTTCGAGCCCGTTGACGAAATCGAGCTGGCGCGGCTCGTACTCAACGTTCTCGCGCTGGCGGGTCCATCCGCGGTATCGCCAGTTGGGCGCGGCAGCGTCCTTTCTCCAGGGACGGCAGTCCCAGTAGTACCCTCGGAACGGGTCGCGGTCGCGGCACATCCGGTCAAGGATCGCGTCGTGCAGTCTGTTCCGGGCGGCGGCAAGCTCAGGGTCTTCGGTATCTATCAGGTTGCTGCACTCGAACGGGTCGGCCTCGAGGTCGTAGAACTCGTCGGTCGACATGAGGTTCACCGAAAGTTTGAATCTGCCGTCGGTCACCGCTCTCATCGGCTGGAATCCTCCGTAGTGGTCGTGGTCCTGCTCGAAGCGGGTAAACTCGATAAAGGCGTACGGGCAGCCGGTATCGGCCTCCGTGTCGCTGACGGTGGCCCGCAGTGAGCTCCCCTGCAGCACTTTCGGACAGTCGATGCCGAAATAGTCGAGGATCGTGGGAACGACGTCTATGTGCGACACCGGGTGCTTGCGGTAGACCCCGCCGCGCACTCCGTCGGGATCTCTTATGATGAAGGGGATCCTCGCGCAGGCGTCGTAGGCCGCGGGGCCCTTGGCGAAGAGCCCGTGCGAATGGTGCAGATCGCCGTGATCGGAAGTGTACATGATCACAGCGTCTTCGGGAGCCGCCCCGACTGTCCTCCCTATCAGTTCGTCGGCATAGCTGTTGCAGCCGAAGAAATACGGCGCCTTCATGTCGTATGTCTGCGGCGTTCCTGGCCTTTCCGACGACCATACCTTCTGGTATCCGGGCTTGCCTTCGAGGGTATCGTATACTGCCGGATCGCGCGGAAACTCAAAGTCCCTGTACATCGTGTCGTAGGGCGGCGGGCAGAGGAACGGGCCGTGGGGCTCGTCGAATGACACGACGAGAAAGTAGTCGCTGTCCCTGTACCGCTCCATGAAGTCGCGGGCCCGCTCGAGGACCTTCGAGCCGTAGGTGAAATCCTCGGGGATCTGCGTGAAGTTCATCGTCCCGGCGCATCTCGACATGACTCTGTCGTCTTCGCTCATCTCCTCGAGGTAGCGGCGCATGTCGTACCAGTATTCCTCATCCCAGCCGTCGGGGCAGAAACCGTTTCCGAAGTAGTCGGTGCCGTCGAGATGCCACTTGCCGATATATGCGCAGTGCACCCCGTTGTCGCGCAGGCGCTGTCCCACCGTCTTCACGTTATCCCAGAGCGCCATTCCGTTCGCCCATGAGCCGGTGCATACGGGATACATCCCGGTGAACAGTCCGGCTCTCGCCGGCCCGCAGACCGGCTGAGTCGTGTAAGCGCGCTCGTAGCGCACCCCGGAGGCGGCGAGAGCGTCGATATTCGGCGTTCGAAGACCGGTCTCCCGGTAGCAGTTGACCATGTCCCAGCGCTGGGTATCGGTCATAATAAAAATGATCTGGGTCTTTTTTGCCATCTTTTTTATTTCCCGGGTCAGAAAAGTCAGTATGTGGGAGTATCCAGGCGCCAGCCGGCCTTCTCTTTTACGAACTTCAGCGTCTTCACGAACCTGCCCGTCTTTTTCTCCAGGGCTTCGTAGTCTATGTACACTCCCTCGGCTTCGATCTCGACGTTGATGAAATCGGCGCGCGAAGGCCTCACGATCTTCATCGTTGACAGATCGTATGACGTCTGCGTCTCAAAATATGGCTTGAACTGGTTCGATTCGAGCAGCAGGTCGCTGTCGCTCGAGTCGTCGGCCATGTATCTCGCGTAGATAAGGCTGTCGTCGCTCATGTAGCCGTCGAAGATGATCGAGTAGACCGACGCGAGATATTCTGCCGAGTAGACCTTCTCGGCGGCCTCCTTGATCTCGTTCACCGTCTGATATTTGCAGTCCTCGCGGACATAATCGTAGTAAAGCGGCGAGTTCTCGTCGTAAACGTACTCCTTCTCCGGCTCTTTGTAATCCGTAAGCGGACCGAAGGTCTCGCTCTTCCCGTCGGCTCCGGTAAAGCTGCCGCTGCCGTCGGCACCGACGTACAGGCCGGGCGTTCCGCCCTCCGACGTCTTGCCGTCGAACAGTCCGTAGACGTACTCCCTGCTGTCGGTGCTGTAGTACTTGATGATCTTCCCGGCCGCGGGGTCGTCGAAGATCCAGTAGTAGAGGCCCGACGACTCGTCGAACGTCGCACTGCCGTCACCCGACGCCGTACCCCTGTCGTAGACCGGGAGCCCCGCGCCGAAGAATATGTCGTTGATCTCGGCCGAGGCACCGATGAGTGCCTCAAGTTCGCCTCTTACGTCTTCCAGCTCGGGCGGTTTCGAGCAGCCGCACGTCATCAGAGCCGCGGCGAGGACCGCGGCGGCGAGGACCGCCGACAGGAACCTCTTCATTTGTTTTCCTCTTCCTCTTCCTCTTCCCCTGCGTCCGGGTTACCGGAGACGTTCTCCACGCCGCCGGTGTCTTCTTCGACGTCAGCGTCCCCTTCACTGCCGGGGAGCACGAAGTCGTCGAGCCCGGTCTCCGGGTCGATCAGCCCGCTCTCGATGCCCTCGTAGTACGCCTTTCTGCGGGCGAACTCCTCAACGGTAACGAGCGGAGTGAAGCTCGAGCAGGTCTGTCCTTCGGAAAGCCTCATGACTATGACACCGGACGCGTATCTCGAATAGACCGAGATGTCCTTGACCGGCGTGCGGATGACGGTGCCGGTGTTCGTGATGACCATGATGTCGTCGCTGTCGCAGACCGCGGCGATACCGATGAGATGTCCGGTCTTTTCCATCGAGACGTTATGGCAGATGAAGCCCTTGGTACCGCGGTTGACGGTCTTTCTGAACTCGGAGAATTCGGTCTGTTTGCCGAAGCCGCGCTCGGTGACGGTGAGCAGCTTCTTGCTCTCGTCGACGGCCAGGGCACCGATGACCCTGTCTCTGCCGAGTTCTGCGTCTTCACGCAGCGAAATGCCCTTGACGCCGCGCGCGACGCGCCCCATGCACCTGACTTCGTTCTCGTCGAACCGGTTCGCGAGTCCGTTTGCCGTAGCGATCATTATGTCGGAGCGTCCCTCAGTGAGCAGCACTGCGGCCAGGCTGTCGCCTTCGTCGAGCTTTATGGCAATCTTGCCCTTGCTGCGCTGGTATTCGAAATCCGAGAGTCTCGAGCGCTTGATTATGCCGCCGGCGGTGACGAGGGTGAGAAATTTTTCGTCAGCGCCGTCGAAGCTGTCGAGAGACAGCACTTCGGTCAGCTTTTCACCCGGCTCGATCTCGATGATGTTGGCGATATTCGTGCCCTTGGCGTTCCTGCCCGATTCGGGTATCGAGTACGCCTTGCGCATGTACACCTTGCCGAAGTTGGTGAAGAACAGCAGATATGAATGGCTGTAAACGACCATGACGTTCTGTATGACGTCCTCTTCCTTGGTCGTCATGCCGATTATTCCCTTGCCTCCGCGGTGCTGAGCGGTGTAGGTGTCGGCCGGAAGACGCTTGATGTAGCCGTCGCGGGTAACGGTGACGACGCAGTCGTGCTTCTCGATGAGGTCCTCGATCTCGATGTCGTCGTCGGCCTCGACGATCTCGGTGCGGCGTCCGTCCGAATACCGCTTTTTGATATCGAGCATCTCGGACGCGATGATCTCCTTGACCCTGTCGATGTTCGCGAGTATCTCCTTCAGCTCTTCGATGCGGGCGTAGAGCGCGTTCATCTCATCGATGACCTTGTCGCGCTCGAGTCCGGTGAGTCGTCCCAGCGTCATCTCGACGATCGCCTGTGCCTGGACGTCGGAGAGTCCGAAGCGCTCGCAGAGCCTGGCCTTCGATTCGGGGATCGACGGCGAGCTCTTCATCAGCGCGACGATCTCGTCGATGTTGTCGGTCGCGATCCTGTAACCCTCGAGGATGTGGACTCTGGCGAGCGCCTTCTCGAGTTCGAATTTCGAACGGTTTATGACCACCGACTCCTGATGGGCGATGTACTCGTCAAGGATGCCGGTGAGCGGCAGGATCTTCGGCTCGCCGCCTACGAGCGACAGCATGTTCACCGCGCAGGTGTCCTCGAGCTGGGAGTATTTATAAAGCTGATTGAGTATTATCTCTCCGTTGGCTTCGCGCTTGTACTCTATGACTATGCGCATTCCGTTCCTGCCGGATTCGTCGCGCATGTCGGTGATGCCTTCGATCCTCTTCTCCTTGACGAGACCGGCGATGGCCTCGCAGAGCATAGATTTGTTGACTCCGTAGGGGATCTCGGTGACGATGATGCGGTGTTTGTCTTCCTCGACCGTCGCCCTCGCCCTGACCTTGATGCGGCCCTTTCCGGTGAGATAGGACTCCTTTATACCGTTCGTTCCGTATATGATGGCGGCTGTGGGGAAATCCGGGCCCTTCAGGTATTCCATGAGCTCATTCACGCCGCAGTCGGGGTTGTTCATGCGGTAAATGACCGCGTCGATCGTCTCGCCGAGGTTGTGAGGTGGTATGTTGGTCGCCATACCGACGGCAATGCCGACGGCTCCGTTCACAAGCAGATTCGGAAATCTCGACGGAAGCACCGACGGCTCCTCGCGGCGGTTGTCGAAGTTGCGGTCCATCTTCACGACGTTCTTGTCAATGTCGCGCAGCATTTCATCCGCTATCTTCGCGAGCCTCGCCTCGGTGTAACGGTAGGCCGCGGGCGGGTCGCCGTCGACCGAACCGAAGTTGCCGTGGCCCTCGATCAGCGGGTAGCGGAGCGAGAAGTCCTGAGCCATTCTCACCATCGTGCCGTAAACCGCGCTGTCGCCGTGCGGATGGTATCTGCCGAGCACGTTACCGACCGTCGTCGCGGACTTGCAGAAGGCCCGGTCGGAGGTCAGGTGATCCTCGTACATGGCCCAGAGGACTCTCCTCTGGCCCGGCTTCATGCCGTCCCTGACGTCGGGCAGCGCGCGCGAAGTTATGACGGACATAGCGTACTCTATGAACGACGTCTTGACCTCGCGGTCCATTCCGACGTTGATTATCTTCTGGTTTTCAAATCTCAGATCCTTGCCGTTGTCATGTTCCAACTTAATTCACATGCCTTTCTCCCGGCCGGCGCCGGAAAAGATTATTTGCCGATTGTTGCGGGAAGGTATCCCAGTATTATTTCTATATCGGCTGCCGTGGGCAGCAGCGTCCCTTCGAGCGCTACCTTTGCAGCGCCGCACGCGGCGGCGAACCTCATCGCTTCGGCGTCGGGAAGACCCATCCCGTAGACCGCCGCGCCGAATCCGGCCAGAAAACAGTCACCGGCTCCGGAGAATCCGCGAAGTTCCGTCGGGAAGGCGGACACCGAATACTTTCCGGTATTTTCCACAGCGCCTTTTTCCCCCATGGTGCAGATGACCCTGCCGATCCCGAAGGAAGACGAGATCTTTGCACAAAGCGCCTGTGCGTCGCCGGGTGACAATCCACAGCCTGTGGAAATGTGTTCGCACAGACCCAGACTCGACGCCAGATCGGCGAGCTCGTCGATATTTGGTTTTATGACGTCGGGCGACGACACGACAGCTTGTGTCAGGGCCTCTCCCGAGCAGTCAAGTACGACATTTCTCCCGAGAGACTTTTCAACGCGCACCAGTTCTTTATACACCGTGTTTTCCACACCCTGTGGAAAACTTCCGCACATGAACACGGTCTGTGCGGGATCGGAGAGGAAAGCCTGTGCGAGACGTCCGAACTCGGCCTCCGTGACCGGTCCTCCGCGTTCGTTGAACTCGCTGCAGAGTCCGTCCGCGTCGATGACCTTGGTGTTGAGCCGCAGTCCGCACGAAGTCTCGGTAAGGCGGCAGTCGATCCCCTCTTCGGGTGAGATCTCAGTGCCGAACCGGCTGCCGGAGCCTCCCGAAAAGGAGTAGTAGGTCACGTCGAAACCGAGTCTTTTGAGCATTATCGCGGCATTTGCGCCCTTGGACCCCTGCGACGTGACGCTCTTTACCGCCCTGTTCATATGCCCGGGATCCAGTTTTTTTTCGAGATAGAGCACCCGGTCGATGCCGGGATTGAGCGAAAGTACGGCGAATCTCATCCTTTTTTGCTCAGATATCGAGATTCTGAGCGAATTTCGCGTTTTCCTCGATGAATTCGCGGCGCGGCTCGACCTTGTCTCCCATGAGCAGCGAGAAAGTGGAGTCGCATAGCTGTGCGTCTTCGACAGTCACCTTTTTCAGCGTGCGCCTCTCGGGGTCCATCGTGGTCTCCCAGAGCTGTTCGGCGTCCATCTCGCCCAGACCTTTGTATCTGTCGGCCTCAACGCCGTTCGTCCCGAGCTCGGCTATATAGAGGTCCCTCTCCTCGTCGGAGAAAGCGTACTTCTCTCCGCCCGAGCGTCCGCGCTTGTAGACCTTGTATAGCGGGGGCTGGGCGAGGAAGACGTGGCCGTCCTCAATCAGCTTCGGCATATGCCTGAAGAAGAACGTCAGCAGCAGTATGCGGATATGCGAACCGTCGACATCGGCATCGGCCATGATGATTATCTTGCCGTATCTGAGCTTCGCGATGTCGAAATCCTCGCCTATACCGCATCCGAGCGCCTGGATTATCGGGATGAGCGACACGTTTGAGTAGACCTTGTCTATCCTGCTCTTCTCGACGTTCAGCACCTTGCCGCGCAGCGGCAGGATCGCCTGGAATTTCGAGTCTCTTCCCGATTTCGCAGAGCCGCCTGCGGAATCTCCCTCGACGAGGTATATCTCGGTGAGCGACGCGTCGCGCTCCTGGCAGTCGGCCAGCTTACCCGGGAGCGTCGAGCCCTCCAGCAGACCTTTTCTTCGGGTGAGCTCCCTTGCCTTTCTCGCAGCCTCTCTGGCTCTCGCCGCCGCGACGGCCTTCTCGAGTATCGCTCTGGCAGTAGCCGGGTTCTCTTCGAGGTATTCGCTGAGCCTCACCGTTACCGTGCTGTCGACGAGCGTCCTGATCTCGGAGTTTCCGAGCTTGGCCTTGGTCTGGCTCTCGAACTGCGCGTTCTCAAGCTTTACGCTGATGATCGCGCACAGACCCTCTCTGCAGTCGTCGCCCGAAAGCGCCTTTTCGGAAGACGGGAGTATGTTGTTTTTACGGGCGTAGTCGTTCAGCACCCTGGTGAGAGCGGATTTGAAGCCTGTCTCGTGAGTGCCTCCCTCCACCGTGTTCATATTGTTCGCGAAGGTCAGCAGGACCTCGTTGTACGACGTGTTGTACTGAAGCGCTATCTCCGCCTGGCTCGTGCCCTTCTCTCCGCGCATGTATATGACCTCGGGATGAACGGGGTCGCAGTGCTTCTGCTCCGACAGGAAGGATACGAAGTTCCGGATGCCTCCCTCGAACATGAGATCGGAGGTCTTGTATTTTCCCTCTTCGAGCTCGACGCGCGTATCGGTCAGCAGGATCCGCACGCCGGCGTTGAGGAACGCCTGCTCCCGCATCCGGTTTAGCAGGATATCGTAATCGAAGACAGTCGTCTCGAAGATCTCGTGATCGGGTTTGAAGGTCACGGTGACGCCGTGCTGCTTCGAGCCTTCCGGCACCCTGCCCTCACACCTGAATTCACGGGCCACAGCGCCTCTTTCGAAGCGCTCGGTATACTTTATGCCGTCGACAACGTCCTCGAGCTCCAGCCACTCCGACAGGGCGTTCACGACCGACGCTCCGACACCGTGCAGACCTCCGGCGATCTTGTATCCCTCGCCGCCGAATTTTCCGCCGGCGTGCAGGATGGTGTAGACGACCTCCGGCGTGGGTATGCCCTGCGTCG
This sequence comes from Clostridia bacterium, assembly GCA_017454675.1. Lineage (GTDB taxonomy): Bacteria > Bacillota > Clostridia > Oscillospirales > CAG-272 > CAG-390. The sequence goes on along the minus strand of JAFTCN010000048.1, from coordinate 31,120 downwards.
GGTGTATGCCCGCGGGTATGCCGCGGCCGTTGTCTTCGACGGTCACGCTGTTGTCCTTATTGACAGTGACCTTGATCAGGTCGCAGTGTCCCGCCAGGGCTTCGTCTATCGAGTTGTCGACGATCTCGTTCACAAGATGGTGGAGTCCGCGCGATGACGTCGTTCCAATGTACATGCCCGGGCGTTTCCTGACGGCCTCGAGGCCTTCGAGGACCTGTATCTGGTTCTCGGTGTACGCGTTGTCGTCGACTACGGTGTCGAGCGGCGTGTTGTCATCGTCGAGCTCGATGAGCTCGGGCTCGCCGGCATCACCGGCGTCGTCATCTTCGCCGTAAAGCGGAGAAACCGGATCCGCGTCCCCGGTCTTCACGGCATCTTCGCCGCCGGAGATCTTTTCGTCGTATTTCTTTTCTTCGTTTTCTTTTCCGGTGTCTTTTCTGATGTCTTCGGGAGTCATTTTTTACCGTATTTTTCCTTTCGGAGGTTGTAATCTGTGCCTGATCCTGACCTTTGTACCAGAATGCCGCTCGCAAGAGCTGATAAACACACTCTGCAGCGCCGCGGTCCGCGTGCGGATCCGCCCGCGCGCGCGCCGCTTCCGGTATCCGGTTCGAAATATAGTATGAACGATTTCGGGATGTCGGTGCCGGTCAGTTCGACGAGCCCGTTTTTCTCGGCTTCGGATAGAAATCTTCTCGTTGCCGGCGAGCTGAGGGTCGAATTGTCGGTGTCAAATATCCCGATTATGTCTTTTTCTCTGACGGTCTTGCCGTTTCCCGCGTGAAGAAACATTTTTCCCCGTTGTCCTGTTTTACCGGCAGGCTGTCATCCCGGAACGATTTCAGTGAGGGTGTAAGAGCCCTGTTCAGAGAATCGTCCGTCCTCCGCGAAGATCACCTTCGCACCGGTCTTTCCGGGATCGATGCCGCCGCAGGCGGTCATGATCACCTGTCCGTTCTTCATTTTTTCGGTCAGATACTCGCGTCTCGAAGCGTCGAGCTCGGAAAATACGTCGTCAAGCAGCAGTACCGGCTCCTCGCCGGTGTCTTTTTTCGAGATGCTGCCCTCAGCGAGCTTCATTGAAAGCGCAAGCGAACGCTGCTGTCCCTGCGAGGCGTAGATCCTCGCGCTTTTTCCGTTGAGGTCGATGTCTATATCGTCCTTGTGCGTCCCCCAGACCGTCGCTCCGAATGCTATCTCGCGGTCGTGATTTGACATCAGCTGAGAAAAATAGGTCTCAGCAAGCCTTTCGCGGTCGGAAAGCAGATGTTCGTCGATCTTGAAACAGCATGAATAGCACAGATCGGGAACTTCTTTTTCTCCCGTCATCTCGGCAAAGCACCTCTTTACCTCGGCTGATACCGCTTCAAGGTAGTTTATCCTGGTCTGCGTGATGTATGCTGCCTTCTGTGCCAGCTGATAAGACCAGAACTCGACCGTCGTGTCGAAGCTTTTTCTGTCGGACGGAGCGTTTTTTATCAGTTTGTTGCGCTGAGAAAGTATGTGATTGTACTGCTGGAGCGTTTTCAGATAAAACGGGCGAAGCTGGGAGATGGCGACGTCGAGATATGACCTGCGCATCGACGGCCCCTCTTTGATGATGTTGAGGTGTTCGGGAAAAAACAGCACTGCCCTGAAGCTTCCGATCAGTTCCGACATCCTCTGGATGCCGACGCCGTTCTTTTCGATAACGCGCTTGTGCGAACGGGAGAACATCAGTTTTATGTTCTGATCTCTCCCTGCGCTGAAATAATCCATTCCGAGCGACGTCGCAGGCCGCTCAAAGCGTATGAATTCGTTCTCCTTTACCCCGCGGAACGATTTTCCGAGAGAAAAGAGGCATACGGCTTCGAGCAGATTCGTCTTTCCCTGAGCGTTTTTTCCGTAGATTATGTTTATCCCGTCGGAAAAACCGATGTCGCACTCCGCGATATTGCGAAAATCTTCTGCCCTTATCCTTCTGCAGACCATTTAAAGTCAGTTTTTGGTTCTGATCGGCATCATGAAGAAGACGTCCTCGTTGCCTTCTCCGGGATTGAGAGGTATGATGTTGATGCTGTACAGAGGAGTGGAAAGTTCGATCCTGATCTTCTCCCCGCTGCACGACTTCACCGAATCTATGAGGTTTCTGTTGTTGAACGAGATGACTATATCGTCCCCCGTGTGCTCGACTTCGAGCTCCTCGTACGATACACCGACGCTCGACACCGCGTTGAGTTTCAGAACGCTTCCTTCAACAGTGAACTTGAGCGGCGTCCTGGTACTTCCGGGGACCTTTTCCTCGGTCACGACAGCAGCTCTGTCCAGAGCCGCGAGAAGCTGTCCTCTGTCGACTATCACGCTTATCTTGTGGTTTTTGATTATGATGCGGTCGAAATCGATGTATTCGCCTTCGATAAGCCTTGAATAGAAGGTCAGTCCGTTGAAGCTGCAGACCATGTTCTTGTGGCTCAGATTAAAGACCACAGTGTCGTCTTCTCCGTCGGGCAGCATCCTGAACAGTTCGCTGACCGTCTTCTGCGGGATGATATACTGATAGTCGGCGTCCCCTTCCGACAGGTTTCTGATCTCGGTCCTGCACACGCATTTTGCCAGTTTGAAGCTGTCGCACGCGACGGTCATGAGCTGACCGTTGCTTATTTTGAAGAATGCTCCGTTGAGGACCGGACGCTGATCGTTTATACCCATCGCGTACGAGATCTTCGAGATCATCGTTTTTAGTTTTGCAGAGCTCACTTCGAATCCCGAACCTGTCCTTACCGTCGGAAGGATAGGAAAATCTTCACCGTTCAGCGCCTGCATGCGGTACAGCGATCTTCCGGATCTGATGGTGGTCTCAAGATTCTCGCCGACTTCGACGCTCACTTCTTCGCTCTCCATTACCTTAAGGGTCTGGAACAGCTTGTTAGCGTTCACGCAGTAACAGCCTTCTCTCTCTATCTCACCGTCTGCCGAAGTTCTCACTCCCTTTTCAAGGTCGTATGTGGTGAGAACGATGCCTTTTTCTGATGTTGCGCTGATCTGGATGTATTCCGTGACGGGGTTCGTGCCTTTTGGCGCGACGGCGCACATGAGCGGCGCTACGGTATTTATTAGCAGCTGTCTGTTAAAAATGATCTTCATTTTGCTTGTATCCTTTCTTTTTCTTGTTTTCCTTTTTCTCTTTGTCCGTGTTCTTGTCCTGATACCCGTGTTTTCTACGTTTTCCACGGAGATGCCCGGCTGATGCCGGAAAACACGGTCTTTTTGCGCCGATACCGTGAAAGTATAGAATAAATAATAAAATATAGTATTAATATTAGTCGATGTTGAAAAGTGAAAAACCGGGTATCAAGACTCGATGTCCTTTATCAGGCGGTTGATCTCAGCCTTGTATGACGAATCGTTCTTCATCTGTTTTTCGACTTTTTCGAGCGACGCGATGACGGTTGTATGGTCCCTGTTGAATATCTTTGCTATGCTGTTCTGCGACATATCGGTGTTTTTTCTGATCAGATACACCGCGATGTGGCGGACGTTGACTATTTCTTTCGATCTCTTCAGACCGGTGAGTTCCTCCTTGGTCACTCCGTATCTGTCGTAGAGTTCACCGAAGATCTTTGAAACGGTGACTTCTGTGGGGATCTGGCCGTCGAGCAGGTCGGCGACGCAGGCTTTCGCCGATTCTATCGTGATGTCGTTACCTTCGACGAAATACTTTGCACCGAGCTTTTTTATTGCACCTTCGATCTGTCTTACGTTGGAACGGAGATTTTCAGCCAGGAACGTCAGCACTTCTTCTGAAAGGATTATTCCTATCTGTTCGGCTTTTTTCTTTATGATGGCTATCCGCAGCTCAAGATCGGGCGGCTGGATATCGGCGAGAAGTCCCCATTCGAACCTGGTCTTGAGTCTCTCCTCAAGTGTTTTCATCTCTCTTGGAGGGCGGTCTGACGTGAGGATTATCTGCTTTCTGTCCTCATAAAGGGCGTTGAAGGTGTTGAAGAACTCCTCCTGTGTCGAAACCTTTCCGGCAATGAAGTGGATATCGTCTATCAGGAGGATGTCGCACTGACGGTACTTGTTCCTGAATTCCTGCGTTTTGTTCATTGACATGGCTTCAATGAACTGATTCGTGAAATCCTCGCCGGTTATGAAGATGATCTTTACGTCGGGCTTGTTATTGTTTATCTTGTTGGTTATCGCGTAAAGAAGATGTGTCTTTCCTATGCCGCTAGGTCCGTAAATGAAGAGAGGATTGTAGTTTGTGGCGGGATTTTCCGCGACGGCCAGGCACGCGGCGTGTGCGAACTTGTTCGAGCTGCCGACGATGAAGTTCTCAAATGTGTAATCGAAGTTGAACGGCGGACGTGTTCCTCCGTAAGGATCTTCGGGAGTTTTCGCGAGAGGGTTGTCGGGAGCTTTCGTATACGGCTGTTCCGTACCTTCGTTCGGATCTTCGGGAGTTTTCGCGGCAGGATCTTCCGGAGTATCAGTATTCTCTTTTTTTCTGCATTTCAGATCGACTTTTATTTCAAATCCAAGAAGATCGGAAAACTGTTTTTCTATGGTTGGCAGGTATTTTTTTGTGATAATATCGTACTTGAACTGGGAATCCGTGGTCATCGTCAGCTTTCCGGAATCCGAATCGTAATCCTCGAGCCGGATGTTGCCGAACCAGAGGTTGATCGTTTCCCTGGTCAGCGTGTCAGAAAATGACTCTTTTACCGAGTTCCAAAGCTCCGTCATTTCGTCCGGATACGGCATCGCAGGTCTCTCCTATTTTAGATTAAATAATCATATATATTATATCATATGTCAGCCGAAAAAGCAACTTTTTTCGGCTGCTTTTAGCTAAAATATAATAGTATTACTATATTTAACGGCTGTTTTTCCCATTATTGACAATTTCTGCGGTTGGTGATATAATTATCCGGAATTCCAGCGTCAAATAACGGGAGGGACCGAAGACATATGAAAGCGGTAATGTACGGAGCCGGAAACATCGGAAGAGGTTTTATAGCGAAAAGATTCTTCCTCACCGGCTATGAGACTGTATTCATCGACGTCAACGAGAGTCTGGTCGAAGGACTGAAAAAAGAGAAAAGATACCCGATATTCGTAACTCGAGGTGATCACTACGACACCGAATGGGTCGAAAACGTCACCGCGGTCAACGGGCGCGACGCCGAAGCGGCGTCGAACGAGATAGCGTCGTGCGACATAATGGCTACAGCCCTCGGCGTGAACGTTCTTCCGTTCGTCGCGAAGATCATCGCAAGCGCGATAGAAAAAAGATACGCGGCCGGAAAGAGACCGCTCAATATACTCATATGCGAGAACCTCATCGGTTCGGGAAAATACCTTCGGGGGCTCGTAGAGCCCTTCATTCCTGAGGGATTGAAGGATTATTTTGAGAATTCGATAGGCTTTGTGAGCGTTTCGGTGTGCATAACCGTTCCTCCAACCGCCGAAAAGTTCCTGAAAGTGAGCAGTCTCGCTGTCTGCTCCGACGTATACAACGAGCTTCCCGCCGACGCCGAAGCGTTCAGACCGGCCGGAGGAGAGATCCCGAAGGTCGACGGTCTCGTTCCCTTCTCCCCCTTCTCATTCTACATCGAGAGAAAGCTCCTTATACACAATCTCGGTCACGCCACGATGGCCTATCTGGGCAGACTGCGCGGTCATAAATACATCTACGAAGCCGCTGCGGACCCGTTCGTCAAGTATATCCTCTTCAGGACCCTTTGTGAGTCCGCCAGAGCCCTGTCTCTGCGTCACAGCGTTCCTCTTGAGGATCTGATGAAGTTTATCAGGAACCTCGTCACGCGGCTCGACAATCCCCTTCTCGACGACACCGTGTTCAGAGTCGGAAAAGATCCTAAGCGCAAACTTTCCGCCGGCGACAGGCTGGTAGGAGCGTACAGGATGTGCCGCGAGCAGGGCATCATTCCCGCTCACATCGCCGTCGCCGTCGCGGCCGGATATCTGTTCGATCCGGAGGAAGACGCGATCGCACTCGAAGTTTCGGGCTGCGCAAAGAACGAAGGCATAGCCGTCGCGCTTGAAAAATACAGCGGCATCACCGATCCGGCAGACGTCGCGATGATCGGAAAATTCTACGAAATGCTCAAAAACGGATCGGACTTCGGCGAATTCGTCACCGAACTCGACAGACTTACCGAATGATCATCCGGCATGTATCTTCAGCCGGCGCCGCCGGCGCCGGCTGAAGATGTTTCAGCACATTTTATTTCTAAGAAAAATACACGGGAAGAGTGAAAAAAATGATCAAGTATACGGAAAACGACAAGAGTTTCTTCCTCGAAGGCGCTGATTTCACCTATGCAATGAGAGTGGACTCGAACGGATATCTGACACACACGTATTACGGTGCAAAGATCGCCAGAGCCGATCTCGGCTACTACAAACAGGAGAACGTGCGCAGCTTCAACCCGGTCATACCCGGTACCACGAAGGCCTACGCCGACATCATGCAGGAATACGGCACCGCGAATCTGGGCGATTTCAGAGAGCCGGCGATGATCCCGCGCGGTGTCAATGGCGACTGCACCGCGGACCTCAGGTTCGCGGGGTACTTTATTCTCCCGAAAAAAAGCTCGGTAAAGGGAATACCGACTTCACGCGGAGGCGAGACGCTCGTGATACGCCTGCGCGACGGATACAACGGCCTTTCAGTGTACCTTTACTACACCGTATACGAAAAAGAGAACATAATCACCCGCAGGGCAAAGATATCCAACACGACGGGAGACACGGTCTTTCTCGAGCGCGCGCTGAGCTACACGCTCGATTTCTACGGCAGCGGCTACGAAGTGCTCACTCTCGCGGGACACCACGCAAAGGAAAAGTATCCTCAGAGGTCGGAACTGCATCAGGGGATTTATTCGGTAGGCAACATAAGGGGCACGACGTCGGCCAACCACGCCAATTTCATCGCTTTGCTGACTCCCGGCACCGACGAGGAAAAGGGAGAGGTGTTCGCGTCGAGCCTGATGTACAGCGGCTCGCACTACGAGAGCGCGGAGGTCGACGAATCGGGCAGAGTCCGGCTTTCGTCGGGCATAAATCCGGGAAGCTTCCGCTGGAAGCTCGACGCCGGAGAAGAGTTCGAGACGCCCGAGGCAGTGCTCTGCTACTCGCACGCCGGTCTCGGCCTGATGACGAGACAGTATCACGACTTCTTCAGAAGGTACGTCATAAGCCCGAAATGGGCGTATGCGAGGCGCCCGATAGTGCTCAACAGCTGGGAGGGAATGCATTTTTCCTTCAACAGCGGGAGGATATTCGAGACTGTCGACAAACTTAAGGGCAGCGGCATCGACCTGTTCGTGCTCGACGACGGCTGGTTCGGCGCCAGAGACAACGACAAAGCCGGTCTCGGCGACTGGTACTGCAACGAAAAGAAGCTGCCAGGCGGTCTTCGCGCCATAGCCGACAGATGCGCGGAAAACGGCCTGGGCTTCGGTCTGTGGATCGAGCCCGAGATGGTCAACCCCGATTCCGACCTCTACCGCGAGCATCCCGACTGGGCCGTCGGTATCCCCGGAAGACCTGGAGTGCCGTCGAGAAACCAGTTCGTGCTCGACTTCTCGAGACAGGACGTCGTGGATCACATAAAAAAGGTGATAGGGGACGTTATAGCCGGGAGCGGCGCCTGCTACATCAAGTGGGACATGAACCGTCCGCTTACCGAGAACTTCTCGCATCTCCTCCCAGCCGACAGGCAGGGAGAATTTCAGCACAGATACATGCTCGGCGTATACGAGCTTGCAGAATATCTTACGAAGAGATTCCCCGACATCCTCTTTGAGGGCTGCTCCGGCGGCGGAGGACGCTTTGACGGCGCCATGCTCGCCTATTTCCCGCAGATCTGGACATCCGACAACACAGACGCCGACGACCGCAGCAAGATACAGTACGGCACGACGCTCGTCTTCCCGCTGTCGGCGTCGTCCAACCACGTATCGATATCGCCCAACATACGCAACGGCCGGGCAACACCGCTCGGCACCCGCACGAATATCGCGTATCTCGGCACTTTCGGCTACGAGTTCGACGTAAACAGGTTCCCTGCGGAGGACTTTGCACGGATCCCGGCCGATACGGCGCGCTACCGCACGATCGACGGCCTTATCAGAGAGGGTGACGTTTACCGCGGAAACAACCGCCACGATGGCAACGACTCCCTTGTATGCGTCGTATCGAAGGACAAAAAGCGGGCCGTCGCGGTATACTGCCAGGCGCTCAACCCGCACAAGATGAATCCCCGCTTCAGGATCCCCGGCCTCGATCCCGACAGGCTCTACCGCGTTGAGGAGCTGAATCTGATGCTTCCGGGCTCGGTGCTCGTCAATCTCGGCGTCACGCTGCCGCGGTACAGGAACGATTTTGGTTCGACGCTGCTTACCATAACTGCCGTAGAGTAGATCACATATGAAGCAGGACCCGCCCGCGCCGAAGCGCGGGCGGGTCCTTTCCGCCGGTCATGTTCAGTTTCCTGCCTCCGCGGCAGCCTCGGGCGAAAGCAGCGCGGTGCAGAGCGGCTTGCCCGATTTCAACTCGACGAACGCGACCATGTCGAAATATTCGGTGTCGTAATAGTACTGTCCGGAGGCCGAGTTCCTGCCGTACATCTTCACCGTCATTTTGATATCGCAGCGGAAGGCGGTCTCGGAACCGTCGGTCCATTCGTAGTGAAGCGTTTCGGACTCCGGGAAGGAGATAGACGAAGGATAGTAGTCAGACCAGTTGTAATAGTTCTGCGTGACGTTTCTGTATATGTCGGTCCCTGACTTGAAGTAGACCTTGGTCGCGTCGCGAAGCGCGGCCGACGTGCGCTGGTAGATGAATTTGTTGTACTGGACGGCCATCGAAGTCACAAAGTCGCCGTATCTGGCCTTTATTGCGTCGGAGACCGCCTTTTTCTTCTCTTCCTCGAGCCGCTGCTTCTCGAGCTCGGCCTGCTTTTCGGCATCTTCGATCTGCTGCTTCTTCAGTTCGGCGAGGTGGCGCAGCATTTCCGCGTGCTTCACCGTTTCGTTGTACTCGCCTGCCAGAAGAGAGCGGTACGCGAGCTCGGCGTCGTACGCGGTGCCGTCGGCGCTGACGGCCGGTTCGAGCGTTTTCCCGTCGCGGCCGGGCATTTTGATCATCACCCGCGGGGTCTCGAAAAGACCGGCTACCGCATAGTTCACCATCACGCGGTATTCGTCGTTGTCCTCGGGAAAATACACGTCGTCGTCCAGGATGACAGGCTTCCCGTCGGTGCAGCCGCTGTCCAGCTTCACGCCGTTGACAGTGACGTCGGCGAGTGCGGGAGCAAAGATCGACACGCCGTAGACCGGCGTCAGATGGACCGATATGCCCTTCAGCTCTGGATATTTGAATTTGAACATGCGCGTCTCTTCGGAGCCCTCGCCCACGGTGAAGCTTCCGAAGGTTATGTCGCCCGAACTTACGGCGTATGTTTTGACCGTCGAGTCGGTGCCGATGACCTCCCTGTACGAGAGGTCGCCTCCCCCGATCAGGCCGGCGAGGTATCTGCCGGCGCTGCCTTCGTCTTCGAACGCGGAGACTTCGGTATCGGCGTATTCCGCCAGTTCCTCCGAGGTCCTGTTTTTGAAGCGCTCTTCAAAGATTCTCTCTGCCTCGTACTGCGGTCGCGTCGCCTCGTATTCCTCGAGCGCGCGCCGCACGAAGAGCAGCCCCGCCGCCCACACGACGGCGACTGCAGCAAAGACAATGCACCATACGGTGAAGAATTTCGACAGCCCGCGCCTGCTCCGGCGCCTTCTTACCTTTTCCGCCATCTTTCCGCCCCGGTTCATTTCGACGGAGCGACGCAGAAGAAGGTCGGGATGTGTCTCGGCGCGGTAGCCGCGACGTACTTGTTTACAAGCCCCATCTTCTGGTACTGGTCCAGTCTTGTTTCGTCGTATTCGTACAGTTTGAAATAATCCCTGTAATAGAGCACCGCCGACGAACCGCCGTCGAGCATGCCCGCGTTCACCGCGCCGTATTCGTACATGAGCTGCGTCATGTCGTTATAGCTCGCGCCGAGGCTCGACGCCGAGCGTCCGTCCGTGGTGATGAATATGACGGCTCCGTCGGCGCGCTGGCCGATCGCCGAGCGCTGCGCGGGAGACGACGTGTTGTAGTTGGATACGTGGACGCTGCCCTTTGCGTCGGTGTAGATAAGGCGGCTCGACGACGATTTGGTCGTCGGCCTGAAGCAGACTCCGTCACGGATCCCGGCGGATCTGGCCGCCGCCGACGTCAGTCCCTCGGAGATGACCATCCTGTTGTTCGAATCGAATCCGATGAAGGTCTTCCAGGTCGTGCCGTCGTCCCAGACGCACTTTCCTTTCGAGAAGGTGAGTCCCTGCGGCGCTCCGCCGTTGCCCTGTCCGCCCGGATCGGAGAACTCCCCGCCGTTTATGAGCGCGACGCAGTTCTCCTGCTCCGCCATCTCATAGAACCGTTTGCCGGATACCGAGGAGTCGGAAAAGTCGCTCGACGTCGCGGTGTAGACCCTCGACGGATCTTTGATTATGAGCATATAGGCTTTGAAATTGGCCCTGTTCACAGTGATGAACTGGATGCCGTCGATGGCATAGTCCCACTCGTTGTATTCGACGAGCTGGGTCGAGCCGTCGCTGTCGGTTATAAGGGCGGTGCCGTCGTCGTTTGCGAGGACGGTGATCTCGTAGCGGTTGCCGTTGCTGTCGGTGACGATCTTCTTTATGAATCTCGACGAGAATTCCGTCGGGCTGTAGACCTCCACGTTCTCCACCGCCGCCTCTGCCATGATCTGCGAGACCTTGTCGGGAGACAGCACGAGGTAGGGAACGAATTTGGTGGCGCTGGCCTGCATGGCGGCTCCGACGAGCAGGTTCCGCATCGACTTGCTCGGGCCGTGGGCTACGGCGAATATGAGCGTCCAGATCAGAAGAAATACCAGAATGATCACGAGCAGGACCGAGAGAAGGACGCGCGAAAGGACGCGCGAGATCTTTCTTTTAGTTCCGCGTGTCATTCCTTTTTCCGTCTTTTTAGTGCTTCGGGATGTGCCTTTTCCATCCCGGAACGCGCCGGTCTTTTCCGCCATTTCAGATCTCCCGTTATCCGCCCGTTTTCCGCCCGTTTTACGCTGTCCGCGCCTGCATCCTGCGTCCGTTTCACGCCGGCGCGGCAGGATCCGCACCTGCGGTGTACCCTATATTATATCATATTTTTCCGGAATATAAGCTGTTCTGACGCCAAAGCACAAAAAAAATATTCATAAAAAAAATGTCTGCCCCGCCCGGAGTTGTCCGCCGCTGATGCATTCATCATTTTTTTATGTCTAAGAAAATATGCGAATAAAACAAAAAAAGCGACCGGGAAGGGGCAAAAAACGGAAAAACCGCGGATGCGTCATTGACATCGGTACCGGAAAATGGTAAAATAATAATCTATGTATAGCGTTTTGAAGCTTCCGGAAAGCCGGAGAGCCGCGCCGAGCCGCGGTTACGGTCTTCCCGGTCAGCACGGAATATGACAGTTTGCATATACATTCAAGGAGGCCCCTTTAATGAACAGAGGCAAAAACTATCCGCTCTACACCACCACCGTCTTCCCCGATTTCAGGTATATGGTGGAGCAGTCCGCGGAAAAGCATCCGAACAGCTACGCGCTGTCCTACAAAACCGATCCCAACGATGATAAGATCGTCCATGTGACGTACACGCAGGCAAGAGACGACATCAGGGCGCTCGGTACCGAGGAGATCTCGATGGGTCTCCGCGATAAGAAATGCGCGATCATAGGGACGTGCAGCAAAGGATGGATCTATTCTTATTTTTCTCTCATGGCGATCGGCGCCGTAACGGTCCCTCTCGACAAGGAGATGCCGGCAGAGGACCTGGCCGCGACGATAGCCAAAGCAGAGTGCACCGCCGTATTTTACGGCGCCGAGGCAGCCGCGAAGCTCCCCGTCATCCGTGAAAAATCGGGAGCAGGGCTCTTCATCTGCATGAACGGAGAGGCTGCGGAAGGCGACCTTCACACCGACGCCATGACGGCCGCCGGCAACGCGAAGCTCATTGCGGGAGACAGATCGTATTTCGACTATGAGATCGACGCCGACAGACTCGCGTCGATAGTGTTCACGTCCGGCACGACGGGCAAGGGCAAGGGCGTTATGCTCTCTACGAAGAACATCGTCTTCGACATGACCCAGGGCATGTACAACTTCGACATCACCCCCAAGACGCTGATGCTGCTCCCGCCGCACCACACCTTCGGTTCGACCGTGAATATCGTCGGTCACTATTCCCAGGGATCCGAGCTCTACCTCACTTCCGGTATCAAGTATCTCATGAAGGAGATGCAGGAGCAGAAGCCCCGCCACCTCATCTTCGTTCCGCTCTTCGTCGAGACCCTCTACCGCAGGATCTGGGCGCAGGCCGAGAAGAGCGGCGAGGCCGCCACTCTCCGCAAGGGCATCAAGCTGTCCAACGGACTGAGAAAAGCCGGCATAGACATGAGGAGAAAGATCTTCAAGAAGGTCCTCGACAACTTCGGAGGCAACCTCGAGATGATCATATGCGGCGGCGCCGCCCTCAACCAGGACATCATCGATTTCTTCGATGCCATCGGCATCACTATCCTTAACGGCTACGGCATCACCGAGGCATCGCCGCTCATCTCCTGCAACCGCAACGAGTGGCAGAAGAACGGCAGCGTCGGAACGCCTATCATCGGAGAGGAGGTCAAGATAGCCGATCCCGACGACAACGGCGAAGGCGAGATCTGCGTCAAGGGTCCGAACGTCATGCTCGGGTACTACAAGGATCCCGAAGCGACGGCCGCCGTCTTCGACAAGGACGGCTTCTTCCACACCGGCGACTACGGACGCCTCGACAGCGACGGCTGGATCTACATCACCGGAAGACTCAAGAACCTCATCATCTTCAGCAACGGCAAGAACGTCTATCCCGAGGAGATCGAGAACGAGCTGTCCCGCATCAGAGGCGTGCTCGAGGTCGTGGTATACGCCGGCGAGAGCAAGTCCAACCCGCAGAAGGAAGTCATCGTCGCCGAGATATATCCCGACTTCGAACAGCTGAAGGCAGACGGCATCGACACCGACGAGAAGATCCAGAACTACTTCAACGAGAACGTGAAGGCGGCGAACGGACGGATGGCCCCGTACAAGAAGGTCGGACTGGTGAAGATCAGAAAGACCGAGTTCATAAAGAACACCTCGAGAAAGATCACCCGCTTCTCGATAGACAGATCGATAAGCTGACAGACAGTCACGTCCGCGGATGCGCGGAGCGACGCAAAAACGCAGGACCGCACAGGACCCGTTTCCGGGTCCGGCGGTCCTGCGTTTTTACCGGTGCGTGTTTCGCTTTTCCGTCTACAGAGACGCCGCGACGGCCGCGAGCCGCGCCGCCGATTCGGCGAGCGAGCTGATGCGGGCGTATTCCCTGACCGAGTGGATGCCGCCTCCCTCGACTCCGAGCGAATCGATGCACGGTATGCCGGCGCACGTCACGTCCGCGGCGTCGCTGCCGCCCGTGCTGCCGGCGGCCTCGAGCTCAGGCAGACCGTACGCCCGGTATATCCCGTTCATTTTTTCGAGCAGATCGAAGTTCCGGCTCTCTTTCGTCATCGCGACTCTTCTGCTGGCGAGCGTGACGGTGCAGCTGCTGCCCGGCACGAACTGTTTCGCGGCGATCTCATTTGTGATCCGGTCTCCGTCGGCCATCTGACGGGCGTCGGCGAATCGTATGTCTGCCGTGAAGGTGCACTTTTCGGGCACCGTGTTCTCGGCGGTGCCGCCCGAGATCATCCCGCAGCTGCAGGTCAGTCCGTCCGGATCCTTGTATTTTTCAAGCTCGGCGATCTTATAAGCGGCCTCGCGGATCGCGCTGACTCCGTTGAAGCACTGCGAAGAGTGAGCCGCCCGCCCCGTTACTTCGAACCTGTATCTGCTGATCCCCTTCCTCCAGAGCACGGCCTTGCCGGTCTTGCAGCCCTCGGTGTTGAGGAAAGCGGCGGCGTCCGCGGCTGAGTCGCACATCTGTCTAACAGTGCCCTTCCCGCTGTATCTGCTGCTCACTTCCTCGTCGGTCTGGAGTATGAGCTTCACCGGCCGCCCTGTGAAACCCAGGTCGTCGAGCGCCGTCATCGCCAGCACCGACGCAACGACGCCCCCCTTGCAGTCGGTGACGCCGGGTCCGTAGATCCTGTCGGCCTCCCTGTCGGTGCGGACGGGCGGACAGCCGAACAGTCCCTTCGGGTGGACGGTGTCGAGGTGGCCCGAAAATACTACGCTCTTTCCGGCCGAAGCGGGATTCATCGTGACGACGGTGACGTCTCCCGAGATCTCCTGCGGAAACACTTCTGTCTTCCAGCCTCGCGTCGCCGCGTACCTGCGGATGTATTCGCCCGCCGCGTCGACGCCGGCCTTGTCGCAGGTCTGGCTCTCTATGCCGCAGAGTTCCTCCCAGAAGCGGATAAACTCCTCTTTTCTGTTTTCGATCGACTGCAGCAGGTCTTCGATGATCATCGTTTCAGGCTCCCTTTCCGTTTATTCCGGATCTTTAGCGTTTCCGTAGAATCTGTAATGCCCGACCGGCTTGAACAGGCTCATGTCGTCGTGCTCGACGGCCCCGACGATATCGTTGCCGTGGTGGATGAGGTACGGGATGCCCTTCGCGTTGCGTTTGTCGGAACAGATCGCGATATGGCCGTCGAATACCGCGATGTCGCCCGGCATCCACTGCGACGGGTCTTTCGTCGAGACCGTGAGAGACTGCGCGTTCCGCTCGAAGAACACGCGGAGATTACGCACTCGTCTGAAATCTATGTTGCTGTCGGAGTGATCGGGGTAGGCGCCTGGGTCGGAGGCGATATCGGCGTCGACCATGTCCTTGAGCACGTATCCCGCTGACATGAAAGCGTGCCAGATGACGTCGGTGCAGACTCCGGAGCCGTCGTCCGGATAGCCTCCGGCGAAATACGCGCTCCGGTAAACGGGGTCGGTCGCGATGTACTCGCGCGCCCCGGCGACCATGTCTGAGAAGTCGTCGATGCCGTCGGAGTCGGCGTCGCAGGGAGAGACCAGGTCACAAAACCCGAAGTCCTCAGCGGCGTGGACTCTGAAGGAATCGACGGTCTTCAGAACTATGTAGATCAGAGAGCCGGCGACGGCAATGGCAAGCGCCGCTGCCGCGGCTGCCCGCAGGATCCTGATTCTTCTGTCCGCCGGACCTGTGCCGGCGTCAGCCGGGTCTTTGCAGGCGGTCTTCCGGAGGTCCTCCGCGGGATCTCCGCCCGATGCGTCAAGAGGGGTTCCGGCGCTCTTTCCGGCCGTGTCCCGGGAGTCATCCCGGAGGCGGGAAGATGCGTCTTGCAAGTCGTTTGTTATCTTTTTTTTCATTTCACAAAACAGGCTCCGTGACGCTCCCGAACGCGGGAGCCGTTCACGAAAAATTTACAAACAAAGCGGGTGCCATGGTGCAAAACAGTGGAAAACCCTGTGGTAAATGTGTAAAACTCGGCGCAAACACCCCGCTCCGGGCAAGTTGCGCCATGATCGGCGCTTTGCGGCTTGTGGAAAAAATTATTTTTCTTCCGTTAGAAAAAATTTACAATTGGTCCGTAAATGACCTTTAATCGGCCTTCCGGAAACAGCTCGGAGCAGCTCGGAGCAGCTCAGATCAACTCGAAGCAGAGCAGCTCAGAGCAGCGCGTAGCAGAGCAGCTCGGAGCAGCTCAGAGCAGCTTGAAGCAACTCGGAGCAGAGCAGCTCAGAGCAGTCTTGATCTGCTCAGAGAGAGCAGATCAGCATCTCGATCGGGAGGTAGTCCCGCCCGTAGCCTTTGACTCCTCCGTCGGCTCCGGCGGTCAGTGCGAGCGCCCTCGACAGCGTCCTGTCGGGGTCTCTCATCGAATCGATCGCGGCGGTGTAGCGGCTGAGCGGATAGGGTTTGATCGACGTCGCCTCCGAGATCTGCCGGCTGTCCATCCCGGCTTTGCGGCAGGTGTTGACCGCGCTCATGTCGCAGAAGACCCGTATGATGTCGGACATGATCTTCACGGGGTCCTCGCGGCGCGATTTGAGGAAGGCCAGGATGTCGAGCGCGAGCCGCCGGTCTCCGCCCGTCACCGCGTTCGCCAGCGCAAAGGCGTCGAACTCTCCCGACGGACAGCCGGCGGTCTTCACGTCCTCCTCCGTCACGGCGTTGCGACCCTGCGAGAGCACGTAGCAGGATATCTTGTCGGTCTCGGAAGCCAGGCGGAACATCTCGTTCCCGCAATATGAAACGGTGAAGGCGCATACGCCGGCGGGAGCCAGTACGCCGTGCTCCGAATAGTGACGTCCGACCCAGCCGTTCAGCCTTGCGCCGGTGATACGGTCGAACCGCACCGGCACGGCCGCCTCGGCGAGCTTTTTGAAGAGGGCGGAAGGCCGTTTCGCGGTCCCGGCGTCAAACCCCGACGACGGCAGGTCGAGCAGCAGCACCGACGGGAAATCCGGTGTGCATTCCGATACGGCTTCGCAAAGGTCGGATATCTCCCCGGGACGCAGATCGGCGAGACTGAGCGTCAGCACGACGAGCCGGTGATCCGAGAAGAGCGGCGGGACGCCGAGCGACGCGACGAGCCCCTCAGGAGTGTATGACGCGGCACCGATCTCCGTCAGATCGAAGGGGTCCGATACGATGGCCTCCTTCGCCGCCGCGACCGCGCTGCGCTTCAGGTAATCCTCCTCCCCGTAAAAGAAATACGCATGGGGCCCGCCCTCAGGGATGCCGTTCTTTATTTTCTTTCTGAAATCCGATTCTGCTACCGGTTCGTACATCTCAAAGCCCCTTTCCGGCGGTCGTTCCTACCATAACAATATTATATATCAAAAAAGCGAAGAAGTCAACCGGACGCCGCGTTCCGGAAAGGGCCGGCAGACGTGTTTTACAGGCGGCCGGGCCGTCTTTTTTTCGGTCGCCCCTTTACTTTTCGGCAAAAATGTGGTATTATATATAATGTCGCATTGCGTGTTCAGACACGCGTGAAATGACACATCATTTCCTTTCAATAATATTTTTTTCAAGATACACGGAGGAAAATCACATGGCAATCAAGCGTCAAAAGCTTTCCATGGACGGCAACACCGCGGCGGCGCATGTTTCGTATGCGTTTACCGAGGTTGCCGCGATCTATCCCATCACACCCTCCAGCCCCATGGCTGAGATCACAGACACATGGTCCGCGACGGACAAGAACATCCTCGGCAAACCCGCTCGCAACATATTCGGCGAGAAGGTCAGAGTCATGGAGATGCAGTCCGAAGGCGGCGCGGCGGGCGCCGTTCACGGGTCACTCGCTTCCGGCGCTCTGACGACCACATACACCGCTTCTCAGGGCCTGCTCCTGATGATCCCGAATATGTACAAGATGGCCGGCGAACTCCTTCCCGGTGTCATCCACGTGTCCGCGCGCTGCGTCGCGTCGCACGCGCTGAACATCTTCGGCGACCATTCGGACGTCTATGCCTGCCGTCAGACCGGCTACGCGATGCTGGCCGAGACAAATGCTCAGGAGATCATGGACCTCGGTGCCGTCGCCCATCTTGCGGCGATCTCCGGCAGAGTTCCGGTGCTCAACTTCTTCGACGGCTTCAGGACCTCCCACGAGATCCAGAAGATCGAGGTCTGGGACATCGACGATCTCAAGGATATGGTAGACTGGGATGCCATCGCCGCCTTCCGCGGCAGAGCCCTCAACCCAGAGCACCCCGTGCTCCGCGGCTCGGCCGAAAACGGCGACATCTTCTTCCAGCACAGAGAAGCCTGCAACGAGTACTACGACAAATTCCCGGCCGTCGTGGAAAACTACATGAAGCAGGTCAATAAGAAACTCGGTACCGACTACAGGCTCTTCAACTACTACGGCGCGCCCGATGCCGACAGAGTGATCGTCGCCATGGGTTCCGTCTGCGACGTCGCCGAGGAAGTCATCGACTACATGAACGCCCACGGCGAAAAGGTCGGCCTCGTAAAGGTAAGACTCTACCGTCCGTTCAGCGCGAAGCACCTCCTCGCCGCCATTCCGCAGACCGTCAGGTCGATCGCGGTCCTCGACCGCACCAAAGAGCCCGGTTCGCTGGGCGAGCCGCTCTACCTCGATGTCGTCACCGCTCTCGCGCAGAACGGCCGCGGAGACATAAAGGTCGTCGGCGGACGCTACGGCCTCGGCTCGAAGGACACCACTCCGGCCTCGATCTTCGCCGTATACCGCAACCTCAGCCTCAAGAGAGCGAAGAACAACTTCACGGTCGGTATCGTGGACGACGTCACCGGTCTTTCGCTCACCGAGAAGGCCTGCCCCGACACATCGCCCAAGGGAACGATCTCCTGCAAGTTCTGGGGACTCGGCGGCGACGGTACCGTCGGTGCCAACAAGAACTCGATCAAGATCATCGGCGACCACACCGACAAATACATCCAGGCGTATTTCCAGTACGACTCGAAGAAGACGGGCGGCATCACGATCTCGCACCTGCGCTTCGGCGACAGCCCGATCAAGAGCTCGTACTACATCACCAAGGCCGACTTCGTCGCCTGCCACAACCAGGCTTACCTGACCAAGTACGACATGGTCCAGGACGTCAAGCCGGGCGGGACCTTCCTGCTCGACTGCGCCTGGAAGCCTGAAGAGCTCGACGCTCACCTGCCCTCCGCCGTCAAGAAGTACATCGCCAGGAACAGGATCAACTTCTACATTATAGACGGTACGGGCATCGCCCTCCGCCGCATCGGCAACGGAAAGGTCAAGAACACCGTTCTCCAGTCCGCCTTCTTCGCTCTCGCCGGAATCCTTCCCAAGGACGAGGCTATCGAATACATGAAGAAGATGGCATACAAGTCCTACATCAAGAAGGGCCAGGCCATCGTCGATCTCAACTACGCCGCCATCGAGGCCGGTGCGGACGCCTTCGTGAAGGTGAACGTTCCGAAGGCCTGGGCCGCCTGCGAAGACGACGCCCCCAGGGCCGAGGCCACCGGACCGAGAAAGGATCTCGTAGATTTCGTCAACAGGATCGTCGAGCCCGTCGACGCCATGCGCGGCGACTCGCTGCCGGTATCGGCTTTCAAGGACTGCGCCGACGGTACCTTCCCGCAGGGCGCCGCTGCCTACGAGAAGCGCGGCGTTGCCGTGTTCGTGCCCGTATGGAAGCCCGAAAACTGCGTACAGTGCAACAACTGCGCGTTCGTCTGCCCGCATGCCGCGATCAGACCGTTCGCGATGACTGAGGAAGAAGCGGCCGCCGCTCCCGAGGGAACGCTCTTCGCCGCCAGACCGGTCATCAAAACGAACTACAAGTTCACGATGGCCGTCTCCGCTCTCGACTGCATGGGCTGCACGCTCTGCGTCAAGGCCTGCCCGGTATCGGTCAGAGCCGCCGAGAACGCCCGCAAGACGGTCGCCGCCGAGCATCCGGAGTACGATCCCAAGACCGCCGCGAAGGAAGCCGCGAAGCTTGCCTCCGCCAAGTCCGCCATCGAGATGGCTCCTCAGGAAAAGGGACTCTTCCAGCAGGCCGCTTTCGACTATGCCGTAGCCAACGTCTCCGAGAAGCCCGAGATCATAAACAACACCGTCAAGGGCAGCCAGTTCAAGCAGCCGCTGCTTGAATTCTCCGGCTCCTGCGCGGGCTGCGCCGAGACCTCCTACGCGAGACTCGTAACACAGCTCTTCGGCGAGAGGATGTACATCTCGAATGCCACCGGCTGCTCCTCGATCTGGGGCGGTTCGGCTCCCGCCACTCCCTATACCGTCAACCGCGAGAGCGGACGCGGACCCGCGTGGGCCAACTCCCTCTTCGAGGACAACGCTGAGCACGGTCTCGGCATCGCTCTCGGCCAGAAGACGATCAGAGAGAAGCTCATCGGCATGGTCAGAGAGTATTCCGAGTCGCTCAAGGACGACGAAAGAAAGGCGGTCATAGCGAAATACCTCGAGACTGTCGACGACGGCAGCGCCAACGGACCCGCCACCGCGGACCTCATCGCGATGCTCGAGAAGTCGAGAGTCAACAAGGAGCTGAAGGAAAAGATCCTCGCCGAGAAGGAATATCTGTCGAAGAAGTCGGTATGGATCTTCGGCGGCGACGGCTGGGCCTATGACATCGGATTCGGCGGTCTCGACCACGTGCTCGCCTCCGGCGAAGACGTCAACGTGATGGTCTTCGATACCGAAGTCTACTCGAACACCGGCGGCCAGGCCTCGAAGGCCTCGCAGATCGGTCAGGTCGCTCAGTTTGCAGCGGCCGGCAAGGCGATCAACAAGAAGAACCTCGCCGAGATCGCGATGTCCTACGGATACGTGTATGTCGCGCAGGTCGCCATGGGCGCCGACATGAACCAGCTGCTCAAGGCCATGACCGAAGCCGAAGCCTATCACGGGCCTTCGCTGATCATCGGTTACGCGCCTTGCGAGATGCACGGAGTCAAGGGCGGCATGCAGAACTGCCAGCTCGAGATGAAGCGTGCGGTCGATGCCGGATACTGGCAGATGTTCCGCTACAATCCCGCTCTCAAGGCCGAAGGAAAGAATCCTCTCACCGTCGATTCGAAGAAGCCTTCCGCCGACTACCGCGAGTTCATCACGGGCGAGACGAGATACAGCAGACTTGCACAGCAGTTCCCGGCACGCGCCGAAGCCCTCTTCGCGAAGGCCGAGGCGGCGGCAGCCGAGAAGTACGAGAGACTGCTGAGATACGGCCGTCTCTTCGAGTCCGAAGCACAGCAGTGACCGGATAAACAATACAGGGCTGGCGGTCTTCCGGGACCGCCAGCCCTCTGTAAACCCGCGGAGACGCTGCAAAAAACAGTTGACACATTAATTATTTATGTGATATAATATATCAGTCAAGGGACGGGGCAGACGACCGGCCGGAGACGCGCATCACCATAAGTGTTCCCGGAATGATATACCGGTGTTTTGGCGTGCGCGGAATCGGTCTCGCCGGCTTCGGCGGGACTTTTATTTGTCCGTCCACAAAAGAGCGGAGGCAGCTTTATGACTGCATTCAAAAAGGAAACCGAACAGTTTGCGGCAAAAGGACCCGCGGCTACGTCGCCGCAGACCCTCCCGGCCGGTATTCCGGGCGAAACTGTTTCTGTTTCCGGAAAATATACCGTATTGCCCGGTTTTTGCGACGTGCACGTGCATTTTCGCGAGCCGGGCTTTTCTTATAAGGAGCGCATAGCGACCGGCACCGCTGCGGCCGCGGCCGGAGGATATACGGCCGTCTGCACGATGCCCAATCTACGGCCCGTTCCCGACAGCGTCGGACATCTGCGGGAGGAGACCGACATCATCGGCCGCGACGCCGTGATCCCGGTTTATCCGTTCGCGTCGATCACCGTCGGCGAAAGAGGAGCGGAGCTCTCCGACATGCGCGGCATCGCGGAAGCCTTCGGTCCCGGGTCTGCCGCCGGATGCCGCGGGTTCGTCGCGGGCTTTTCGGACGACGGGGTCGGAGTGCAGTCGGAGTCCCTGATGCGCGAGGCGATGGAGACCGCGGCGAAGCTGGGGCTGCCGATCGTCGCTCACTGCGAGGACGAATCGCTGCGCGGGAAGGGATATATACACGACGGCAGCTATGCGAGAGCGCACGGTCTGCCCGGGATCAGCTCCGAAAGCGAATGGCGGCAGATAGAACGCGACCTGAAGCTCGCAGCCGAGACCGGATGCAAGTATCACGTCTGTCACATCTCCTGCAGAGAAAGCGTACGGCTGATAAGAGAGGCCAAGCGCCGCGGCGTCGACGTCACCTGCGAGACCGCGCCGCATTACCTGCTGCTAGACTGCACCGTGCTCCGCGACGAAGGCAGATTCAGGATGAATCCGCCGCTGAGGGAGCCTGCCGACCGCGAGGCGCTGATAGACGGGGTCATCGACGGCACCGTCGA
This sequence comes from Clostridia bacterium, assembly GCA_017454675.1. Taxonomy (GTDB): domain Bacteria; phylum Bacillota; class Clostridia; order Oscillospirales; family CAG-272; genus CAG-390. The sequence continues at coordinate 9,146 of JAFTCN010000048.1, read as the reverse complement.
CATGATCGCCACCGACCATGCGCCGCACTCGGAGGCCGAAAAGGCCGGGGGGCTGGCGGGAAGCCTGTTCGGGATCGTCGGACTTGAGACCGCCTTCCCCGCTCTCTATACCGGGCTCGTAAAAAAAGGCATAATAACCCTCGAAAAACTCATATCGCTGCTCACGACGGCCCCGCGCCGGCGGTTCGGGATACCGGCGGGCGGCTTCTCGGTGTGGGATCTCGGGATATCCCGCGAAGCGGACCCCGAAAAGTTCCTTTCGATGGGCAGATCGACGCCCTTCGCCGGCGAAGTCCTCTTCGGGGAGTGCCTCATGACGTCCTTCGGCGGAAAGACTGTCTACCGCCGCTCCGGCGCCGGCGCCGGAGCGGAGGCCGCGCTCGCGGAAGCGGAGAGCGCAGCGGCCGGGCGGCTCCCCGGACAGGCGTAAAAACAATACGAAGATCCATATATGACATCAACAGAAGGCGGAAGCAAAAAATGGCAAAAAGAACCGACATAAAAAAAGTGCTCATAATAGGCTCCGGACCGATAGTAATCGGCCAGGCGGCCGAATTCGACTACGCCGGGACGCAGGCCTGCCTCGCCCTCAAGGAAGAGGGATACGAGGTCATCCTCTGCAACTCGAACCCCGCCACGATAATGACGGACACCCAGATCGCGGACAAGGTGTACATGGAGCCGCTGACGCTCGAATACATCGCCAAGATACTCAGATACGAGCGGCCCGACGCCATAGTGCCCGGCATAGGCGGGCAGACCGGCCTCAACCTCGCGATGCAGCTCGACAGGAAAGGCATCCTCAAGGAGTGCGAAGTCGAACTTCTCGGCACCCCGGCATCGAGCATCGAGCGTGCGGAAGACAGGGAGCTCTTCAAGGAGATGTGCCAGAGCATAGGCGAGCCCGTCATTCCGTCGGAGATCACGTATGACCTCGAGCAGGCAAAAAAGGCTGCGCTCGACATCGGATATCCCGTCGTGCTTCGCCCCGCGTTCACGCTGGGAGGCACCGGAGGCGGCTTCGTCAACAACGAGGAGGAGCTGATCGACATCGGAACGAACGCCTTCAGGATGTCGCCGGTGCATCAGGTGCTCGTCGAGAAGAGCGTCCGCGGGTACAAGGAGATCGAGTTCGAGGTGATGCGCGACAGCACCGACAAAGCCATCACGATCTGCGGGATGGAGAACGTCGATCCCGTCGGTGTGCACACCGGCGACTCGGTGGTCGTCGCTCCGATACTCTCGCTGAACGATCACGACCTTAAGATGCTGAACGACAGCGCGATAAAGATCATCCGCGAGCTGGGCATAGAGGGCGGCTGCAACGTTCAGTTCGCGCTCAATCCCGACAGCAGCGAGTATTTCCTTATAGAAGTCAACCCGCGCGTCTCGCGTTCGTCGGCGCTCGCGTCCAAGGCCAGCGGCTATCCGATCGCCAGAGTAACCGCCAAGATAGCGCTCGGCATGACGCTCGACGAGATCCCGGTCGCCGGCGGCCTCGCCTCGACCGAGCCCTCCCTCGACTATATAGTCGCCAAGTTCCCGCGCTTCCCGTTCGACAAGTTCGCGTCGGCTCCCAACGTGCTCGGCACGCAGATGAAAGCGACCGGCGAGGTGATGGGGATCGGTTCGACGCTCGAGGAGTGCATGCTGAAATCGGTGCGCTCGCTTGAGATCGGCGTCTGCCACTTCGCCATGCAGAAGTTCGACGGCTGGTCTGTCGAGCGGCTCGAGGATTACATCCGCGCCTTCCACGACGACACCATCTACGCGATCTTCGAGTATTTCTGGCTCGGCGGGACGGTGCAGGCGGTCCACGAGATGACGGGGATCACGACGCTCTTCCTTGACAGCTTCATGCGGATCATCGAGATGGAGAAGAAACTCGCGGTCTCAAAGGGCAACGCCGAAGTGCTCACCGAAGCCAAAAAGATGGGCTTCTGCGACAAATACATCGCCAAACTCTGGCACACCGGTGAGCTCGACATATACAATTTCCGCAAGGAGAGAGGGATCACGCCCGTCTTCCGGATGGTCGACACCCTTCACACCGGTGTGTACATCCCCTACCTGTACTCGTCATACAGCGGAAAGAACGACAGCCGTCTGACCGGCAAAAAGAAGATCCTGGTGCTCGGCGCGGGACCGATCAGGATCGGGCAGGGCGTCGAGTTCGACTACTCGACCGTCCACGCGGTCCAGACGATCAGGCGAAACGGTTACGAGGCTATCATTATCAACAACAACCCCGAGACGGTATCGACCGACTACACGACGGCCGACAAGCTGTATTTCGAGCCGCTGACGCCCGAGGACGTAATGGCTGTCGTCGATTTCGAGAAGCCCGACGGGGTCATCGCGACGCTCGGCGGCCAGACCGCCATCAATCTCGCCGAACCGCTCGCCCGGAGGGGCGTGAAGATCATCGGTACCGGCTGCGAGGCTATCGACCGCGCGGAGAACCGCGATATCTTCGAACGTCTGCTCGAAAAGCTGGATATCCCGCAGCCCAGGGGCAAGGCTGTCACAAAGATCGAGGACGGCGTCGAAGAGGCTGCCGCCATCGGATACCCCGTGCTCGTGCGGCCGTCGTTCGTGCTGGGCGGCAGGGCGATGCAGATCGTCGGCAACGAGAAGGAACTGCGGCACTACCTCAAGACGGCAGTCGAGATCGACGAGGACAAGCCCGTGCTCGTCGACAAGTACATACTGGGCAAGGAAGTGGAAGTCGACGCTATCTGTGACGGAGTTGACGTCTTCGTGCCCGGCATCATGGAACTCGTTGAGCGCACCGGTGTGCATTCGGGCGACTCGATCTCGGTATATCCTCCCTTCTCGATCTCTGACAAGGTCAAGGGGACGATCCTGACCTACGCAAAAAAGCTTGGTCTCGGCATAGGGATCGTAGGGATCTACAACATACAGTTCATCGTCGACCGGAACGACGACGTCTACATCATAGAGGTCAATCCGAGGTCGTCGAGGACGGTGCCCTTCCTGTCGAAGGCCACCGGCTTCAGCCTCGCGGACATCGCGACCGAGGTCATACTCGGAAGGAGCCTCAAGGAACAGGGAATATTCGGGATCTATCCCGAGGAGAAAAAGCGCTTCTACGTGAAGGTCCCTGTCTTCTCCTTCAACAAGATAAAGGGCCTTGACGCCTATCTGTCGCCCGAAATGAAGTCGACCGGCGAGGCGATCGGCTACGATAACACGCTGCCCCGCGCGATGTACAAGGGGCTGCAGGCGTCGGGCATGAGGATCCGCAACTACGGTACCGTCTTCGTGACGCTCGCCGACGAGGACAAGGAGGAGGCCCTGCCCCTCGTCCGCCGCTTCTACAACCTCGGCTTCAACATCCAGGCGACGATCGGCACCGCCGATTTCCTCCGTGCGCAGGGGATCCGCACTCACGTCCTCGGAAAGATCTCTGAGGGCAACAGCGACATACTCGACGGCATCCGCGAGGGCAGGATCCACTACGTCGTCAACACCCGCGCCATCCTCTCGGGCATCCATTACGACGACGGCGAGCAGATCAGGCGCTGCGCGACCGAGAACAACGTCACGCTCTTCACCTCGCTCGACACCGTCAGGGTATTCCTCGACGTCCTCGAGGAGGTCACGCTGACGATCTCCACCATCGATTCGTGAACCGGCATGAAGGAAGTAATCTTCGAAATACTGGAAAACAGGCGCATCACGCCCGGCGGCATCTTCAGGACCGAACTCGCCGGAGATACTTCGGATATCGCGCGTCCGGGACAGTTCGTCGGTCTTAAGCTCGACGGCCTCTATCTCCGCAGGCCTGTATCGGTCTGCGACGCTGCCCCCGGGCGGCTGACGCTGATCTGGAGGGTCGTCGGAGCCGGGACGCGTCAGATGTCTGAAATGCGCCCCGGAGAAAGGCTCTCCGCACTGTCGGGTCTCGGAAACGGGTTCGACGCCGAAGTGTCGGGCGACCGTCCGCTGCTCGTCGGAGGCGGCGTGGGCGTCCCTCCGCTGTATTACCTTGCAAAAAAGCTGCGCGAGGCCGGAAAGGACACGGCCGTCGTGCTCGGCTTCGCCACCGCCTCCGAGGCGATACTCGCGCGGGAGTTTGCCGGGCTCGGATGCGACGTCACGGTGACCACCGTAGACGGCACCGCCGGTACACGCGGCTTCGTCACCGACGCCCTTCCCGCCGGCCGCACGTATTTTTACTCATGCGGGCCCGAGGCGATGATGAAGGCGCTGAACGGAGCTCTCGGCATCCCCGGCGAATTCAGCCTTGAGGAGCGTATGGGGTGCGGCTTCGGAGCCTGCATGGGCTGCAGCCGGATGACGGTCTCGGGAAGCAAGCGCGTCTGCCGCGACGGCCCCGTGTTCAGGAAGGAAGAACTGATATGGTAAAAGACACGGACAGGCTCGCGACAGAGCTTTGCGGCATACGGCTCGACAACCCCGTGATCCCCGCCTCGGGGACCTTCGGGTACGGATACGAGTTCGCAGAGCTCTATGATATAAACATACTGGGGAGCCTTTCGTTCAAGGGAACGACGAAAGAGCCGCGCTTCGGGAATCCGACGCCCCGCATCGCCGACTGTCCGTCGGGCATGCTGAATTCGGTCGGACTGCAGAATCCGGGCATCGACAGGGTGATATCCGAAGAGCTTCCGAAGCTCCGGGCCGTCTTCCGGAAGCCGGTAATGGCCAACGTCAGCGGGTTTTCGCCCGAAGACTACGCGTACAGTTGCGAAAAACTGGGACGCGAGACGCAGATCGGCTGGCTCGAGGTCAACATAAGCTGCCCCAACGTGCACGGCGGAGGGATGGCTTTCGGAACGACGCCCGAAGGCGCCGCGGAGATCACGCGGGCCGTTAAGGCCGTTACCGGAAAGCCGGTGATAATGAAACTCACGCCGAACGTCACCGATATAGTGTCTGTCGCTCTGGCCTGCGAAGAGGCCGGAGCCGACGGGATCAGCCTGATCAACACCCTCTTCGGGATGAGGATCGATCTTCGCACCCGCCGTCCGGTGCTCGCGAACACCTTTGGCGGACTGTCGGGACCGGCGGTGCTGCCCGTCGCGCTCAGAGCGGTGTGGCAGGTGTCGCACGCGGTGAAGATACCGGTAGTCGGCATGGGAGGCATCTCCTCCGCCAGTGACGTCATCGAGATGATGATGGCGGGAGCGTCGGCGGTGGAAGTCGGAGCGGCGAATCTGGTCGATCCGTTCGCATGCAAAAAGATCATTGAAGACCTGCCGTCGGTCATGGACAGGTACGGGATAAACACTCTGGAGGAACTGGGAAAATGGGAAAAGATGTGATCATAGCCTGTGATTTTGCCGGGCGCAGTCAGACGGTGGAGTTTCTCGGCCGGTTCGGGGCAAAAAAGCCCTTCGTGAAGATCGGAATGGAACTCTTCTATTCGGAAGGGCCGTCGATCGTGCGCGAGATAAAGGAAATGGGACACCGCGTCTTCCTCGATCTCAAACTGCACGACATTCCGAACACGGTGAAAAAGGCCATGGCGGTGCTCTCCGGGCTGAATATCGACATTTGCAACGTCCACGCCGCCGGAACGACGGCCATGATGACCGCAGCGCTCGAAGGCCTGACGAGGCCCGACGGCACCCGGCCGCTGCTCATAGCGGTGACACAGCTTACATCGACCGACCAGGCGTCGATGGAGCGCGACCTGCTCATACGCGAGCCGATGGAGGACGTCGTGATGCACTACGCCGAGACGGCGAAGAACGCCGGGCTCGACGGAGTCGTGTGCTCGCCGCAGGAATCTGCCGCGGTGCACAGCCGCTGCGGGAAGAATTTTCTCACCGTCACGCCCGGCGTGCGCTTTGCCGGCGGCGACGCCGGGGACCAGCGCAGGGTCATGACGCCCGCAGCCGCGAAGCTCGCCGGCTCCGACTACATAGTCGTCGGCCGTCCGATAACCGCCGCGGCCGACCCCGAGGAAGCGTATCTGCGCTGCGTCGAGGATTTCGTCGGATAAGCCGGAAAGAGTTTCTGCACGGCGTTCTGACCGGAAAAAGCAAAGACCGGTATCCGGGAAAAGACCCGGAAACAATTAATTCGAAAGGTTCCGATAAATATGGAAAACAAGATCAAGGCAATGACCGATGCCGAACTCGCCGAAACAAAAAGAAAGATAGCGGCAGACCTCCTCGGGATCCGGGCGGTGTTCTTCCGGCCCGACGATCCGTTCACCTGGGCCAGCGGGATCAAGAGCCCCGTCTACTGCGACAACAGGCTGACCCTTACAGCCCCAGAAGTCCGGAGCGACGTCGAATACGGCCTAGCCGGCCTGATCCGCACCTTCTACCCCGATGCGGAGGTCCTCATGGGCACCTCGACTGCCGGCATCGCGCACGCGGCGATAGCGGGCCACCTCCTCGGCCTCCCGATGGGCTACGTCAGATCGGGTGAGAAGGATCACGGGCGCAGGAACCGCATCGAGGGAAGACTCGAGGCCGGCGAGAAGACGGTCGTCGTTGAAGACCTCATTTCCACCGGCGGCAGCGTGATCGACACAGCGGAGGCGCTCCGCGAAGCCGGAGCATGCGTGCTGGGCATCGTGTCCATCTTTACCTACGGCATGAAAAAGGGCATTGAGAGACTTGCCGGCGCGAAGCTCGAGAACCATTCCCTTACCGATTTCGACACCGTCGCGGCTGTCGCGGCGGAGATCGGATATATCTCACGGAGCGACATTTCGCGTCTGATCGCCTTCAGAAACGATCCGGCAGACGGCTCCTGGGCAGGAAAGGCGCAGGAATGAAGAGTCTTATCGACATCACCGACCTTGACACCGTCGAGATAGACGGGCTGATCGCCGACTCGCTCGATATCATAGCGCACCCGGAAAAATACGCCCGTGTCTGCGAGCGTAAAAAGCTCGCTACGCTTTTCTTCGAGCCTTCGACGCGCACGAGGCTGAGTTTTGAGGCCGCGATGTACGAGCTCGGCGGAAATGTGCTGTCGGTCGCCGGCAGCGGTACGTCGTCGGCCGCCAAGGGCGAGAGCGTCGCGGATACCGCGCGGGTCGTCTCCTGCTACGCCGACATCATCGCCATGAGGCATCCGAAGGAGGGTGCGGCGCTCGTCGCTGCCATGAATTCGTCGGTCCCGGTGATCAACGCGGGCGACGGCGGACACTGCCATCCCACGCAGACGCTGGCCGACCTGCTCACGGTGTACCGCGAGAAGGGACGGCTGTCGGGTCTGACGGTCGGTGTTTGCGGCGACCTTAAGTTCGGCAGAACTGTACACTCGCTCATCGGGGCCATGTCCAGGTCGGACGATATGAAATTCGTGCTCGTCTCCCCCGCGGAGCTGAAACTGCCGAGCTACGTGAAGAACGAGACGCTGAAAAAGCGGTCGATTCCATATTACCAGACCGAGGATCTGGACAGCGTCATGCCGGAGCTCGACATACTCTACATGACACGCATCCAGCGCGAGCGCTTCTTCAACGAGGAGGACTACCTCCGGCTTCGCGACTCGTACATCCTCACGCCGGAGAAGCTGAAAAGGGCGAAGCCGGACATGTGCGTGATGCACCCGCTGCCGAGAGTGAACGAGATCAGCGTGGCTGTCGACGACGACCCCCGCGCGTGCTATTTCAAGCAGGTCCTCAACGGAAAATACATCCGCATGGCGCTTATCATAAAGCTTCTGCGCGAAGCGGGCAGGCTCTGAGCCGGAAGGCAGGCATACAATGAATATCGACGCTATACAGAACGGGGTCGTGATAGACCACATAAAAGCCGGGAGCGGGATGAAGCTCTGCAGTCTTCTCGGACTCGACTCGACTGACCTCTCGGTCGCTATCATACGCAACGTGAACAGCCGGAAGATGGGGAAGAAGGACATCATCAAGATCGATTCCCTCACCTCGGTGAACCTCGACCTCATCGGATATGTCGATCCGGGAGCGACGGTCAATATAATAAGAGACGGAGTGCTGGTGAAAAAACTCACTCTCGACACTCCGGACAGGCTCGTAAACGTAATAAAGTGTAAAAACCCGCGCTGCATAACCTCCTGCGAGCAGGAACTGCCGCACGTTTTCAGGCTGGCGGACCGTGCGAAGCGCGAATACCGCTGCATATACTGCGAGACCAGGGCGGGCTGATCCGGTATGCTGAAAAGCAGAACGAAAGTCGTGCTGACGGGCGGGCCCTGTTCGGGCAAGACGAGCCTGCTGCATCCGCTCGCGGATGAATTCAGGAGACGGGGCATTGCCGTCGTCACAGTGCCCGAGTCGGCCACAGAACTGATTCTCTCGGGGATCTCGGCTTCGAGCTGCGGTTCGGTCGACGTCTTCCAGAAGCTGCTCATGAAGCACCAGCTGGACAAGGAAGCCGTCTATGAGGAGGCCGCGGAGCGGATCGCGGCGGTATCCGGCCTTCCGATGCTGATCATCTGCGACAGGGGCCTTTCAGACAGCAAGGCGTTCATGACACCCGGAGCGTTCGGCCGCGCCGCCGCAGACCTCGGAAAGACGGAGGAGGAGCTCCTGCTCGCCTATGACGCCGTCTTTCACCTCACGACAGCCGCGGGCTCGGGCACGGGCAGATACACGCTCGAGGACAATCCGGCCAGAACAGAAAGCGAGGAGGAATCGCTCCTCCTCGACAAAAAAATATCCGAAGTCTGGGCAGGTCACCCGAGGAGGCAGGTCATCGGCTTTTCGCCGGACATCGGCGAAAAGCTCGCCGCCCTGGTCTCCGCGATAAGTTGCCTCATTCTGTAAGGTCGCGGTACCGAGATGCGTAATTCCCGTCGCCTGTGACGGTCACGGGGGCATCCTATCGAACGGAAGCGGCTCCCCGGTCTCTGCGAACCGGGAGACGACTGAATACCGCCGCGTCCGGTGCGAGACGCAGGCTCAGGCGCGACGCATAAGGAAAACAGGGGTGCTAAGAAACTCGCTAAACGAATTCGACCACGAATTCGAAAACAGGGGCGTTAAGGTGATACGTTATGCGGACGACATCGTACTGTTGGCAAGGAGCCAGAGGGCTACGGAACGGTTGCTCGAAACAAGTACCAGATACCTTGAGAGTAAACTTAAACTCACGGTGAACAGGGAGAAGAGCAAAACTGTATCTGTAGTAGCAATCCGAAATTTTAAGTTTCTG